>NZ_JBYOJU010000072.1:0-35349 GCF_057798855.1 Cupriavidus sp. 96C5-1
ATCGCGTTGCGTTTTTCCGGGCGGTTGAATTTGACCCATGCCACGCCGTTCTCGATGCTGAAAACGACGGTTTGTTCCTCTGCTTGATTGCTCATTGCCTGCACCTTGATGAAAAAGAATGAAGAGATCGGGCGGAGCGGCCGCGCGGACGCCCCGCCCGGGTTCAGAACGGATACTGCGGAACGGCGTCCTTGACCGTCACCCATTGCCAGTGCGTGTACTGCTCCCAGTCGGCGGGGCCGCCCACGCTGCTGCCGTTGCCCGATGCGCCGGTGCCGCCGAACGGGTTGATCACCTCGTCGGCGACGGTCTGGTCGTTGATATGCAGCAGGCCCGTGTGCAGCCGCTCGCCGAGGGCCATGGCGCGGCCCACAGAGGCCGAAATCACGCCCGCCGACAAGCCGTAGTCGGTACGATTGGCAAGCTCGATGGCTTCGTCGTCGGTATCGAACGGGATCACGCTCGCGACGGGCCCGAAGATCTCTTCGTCGAAAGCGCGCATGCCCGGCTTCACGTTGGACAGCACGGTCGGCCGGTAGAACAGTCCCTCGTGGGTTCCGCCCGCCTCGACCACGGCACCGGCCGCCACCGAGGCATCGACGATGTCAACGACGTTCTGCAACTGCCGGCGGTCGATGATCGGACCGAGCGCTACGTGCTCCACGGCCGGATCGCCGACCGGCAGGTGACGCGCCTTGTCGGCCAGGCGCCGCGTGAGTTCCGCCGCGATACTGCGGTGGGCCAGCACCCGGCCGGTCGCCATGCAGATCTGCCCCTGGTGGAACCAGGCACCGAACGCGATTGCCGACACGGTCTTGTCGAGATCGGCGTCGTCGAGCACGATCAGCGAGTTCTTGCCGCCCAGCTCCAGTGACACTTTTTTGAGATGCTTGCCCGCCAATTCGCCGATCTTGCGGCCGGCGGCCGTCGAACCGGTAAACGCAAGCATCGGCACGCCGGGCGCCTCGACCAGCGCCTGCCCGACGTCCGCGCCGCCGGGCAGCACGTGAAGCAGGCCCTTCGGCAAGCCCGCGGCGGCCAGTACTTCCGCAATCACGAAACCGCCTGCGTATGGCGTGCGCGGATCGGGCTTGATCACCACCGCGTTGCCCACCGCGAGCGCAGGCGCGACGGAGCGCAGCGACAGCACCAGCGGGAAATTGAACGGAGAAATCACACCGACCACGCCAAGCGGTAGCTGACGGGCAATGCTGAGCCGGCCCGGCGCGCTCGGCAGCACCCGGCCGTTGGCTTCCAGCGGCATCGCCGCAGCACGCTGCAGCAGCACGATCGCCTCTCGCACCTCATGCTCGCCCTTCGGCAGGATCCCGCCGGTTTCTCGCGCGATCAGTGCCGCGGCGACAGGCGCCTGTTCCTGCAGCAGGGCCGCGGCACGGTGAAACACGGACGCCCGCTCGCGCGGCGGCGTGGCAGCCCAGGCGCGCTGCGCCGCGCGTGCCGCTTGCACGGCAGCGGTCACGTCTTCCGGCGCGGCCCTGCCGACCTGGTGCAGCGGCTGGCCGGAGGCCGGCTCGACGACGTCCAGGACACTGGACACGCGGACCCAGTCGCCGTTGAAGATCGCGCCCTGCCACGTATTGGCACTGGCAAGCGTAAAATCTGACGAGTTGCTCATGGCAGATGTCTCAAGTAATGGTCAAGTAGTAGTCAAATGCAGCCGTCCCCGATCGCCGTGGCGAACACCTCGCCACATCGACGGAACGTTGAAACACCGCTGATCTAGCGATGACACCAGTTGATGTCGGCGCTGTCAGTCTCTTTCCGCAGGTCGCTGCAACAACAGCAATGCGGCAATAGCAGAGATGATGATGATAGGAATGCTGGCGCCGATGATCGTGCTTGCGTTCTTGCCCATTGCCAGCAGTTGTCCGGCCAGCATCGGCCCTGCAATCGCACCAAGCCGTCCCACCGCGACGGCGGCGCCCACACCGGTACCGCGAACCGCCATCGGGTAATACGCGGCCCCCAGCGCATACAGCACGGATTGCGCGCCAGTGACAAACAGGCCAGCCAGAAACGCACCGAACGCCGTCCACGCCATGCCGGAGGCGGCCGCCATGGTGGCGAGAGCGACGATGATTCCGACATACATGCCCGACACCACGGCACGCGGATGACCCCGGTCCATCAGCATGCCGATGCCCAAGGCACCGGCACTGCCGCCGATGTTGAAGATGATCTGCACGACACCAGCCTGCGCCCGGGTCAAGCCATTCACCACCATGAGCGACGGCAGCCAGTTCAGCAGGAAATAAAGCACAATCAGTGTGAAGAAGTAGCTGATCCAGAGACAACAGGTTGCTGCCGCGCGACGTTCAGCGAACAGCGCCCAGGCCACGGAAGGCGGCTTGACGGAATTTCCCTCGGGTCCGTCGAAGCGCCGCGACTCTGGCAGCATCAGCAGCATCGGCACTACGAGCAGCGGCCCTAAGCCGCCAACATAGAAAATGTGACGCCATCCCGTTTCGCCGGCAGAGACGATGCCGATTACCGCCGCAATGGCACCGCCAAGTGGGATGCCACAGTACATGATGCTGACAGCGGTATTGCGCAGACGAGCTGGCACCGATTCCGAGCAAATCGCGATCAAGTTTGGCATTGCGCCGCCAAGTCCCATGCCGGTGGCGACGCGAATGGCCACCAGGCTCCAGAAGTCCCAGGCGTGTGCCGTGCCGATAGAAAAGATCCCGAATAGCGCCGTGGCCATGATCAGCACGCGCTTGCGACCAATGCGATCGGCCAGGCGTCCGCCAAGTATGGCACCCGGCAACAGGCCAAATGTACCGGCGCCGAAGGCCAACCCCATCTGGCTAACAGACAGCCCGAACTCGCGTGCCATGCGGGGCGCCGCGACGCCTATCGATTGCAGGTCGAGTCCTTCCAGTAGCGCGACGACAAAGCATAGGCCGAGGGTCAGCGCCGCGCCCGAGGCTGGCTCGGTGCGTACTACGGTTGATGATTGCATGGTGGTTCCTTGATCGAGGCTGTATCAGATACGGAGGAAGTTCGCTGTTTTATCTGTGAGGTGATATATCGGCGCGACGTCCTGGTTTCGCTCTGGCGGGAACACGTGTGTCCGGATTGCAGTTCAGTGGGCCATGACCGTCCGAAAGCCGCTATGCGCGGTCGGCATGTCAGGCTCCTGAGGCTGACGGGCGGAGGCGCGATATCGAACGCAGAAGTCGGCGGAGCACAAGAACGAGCCGCCCTTGATCAGTCCAGGAGCACGGGACCCGCTCGTGGAGACGCCGAATCCTGCGCCGTGAAACTGCGCTCGACCACTCCAGTCGTCGGCGGTCCACTCCCAGACGTTCCCGATCAAGTCGAACACGCCAAAGCCATTGGCCGCGTAGCAGCCGACGGGAGCGCGGCCCGCATGGCCATCCTCGGCGGTATCGATGTAGGGGAAGATGCCTTGCCAGAAATTTGCGCCCGGCCGGCCGGTCTGGGAGCGCGGCCCCCGTTCGATGCGCTCCCCGCGCCCGTGCGCCTTGGCTGCGTACTCCCACTGTGCCTCAGTGGGCAACCGACGCCCCAGCCATTGCGCATAGGCCTCGGCGTCCGCGCGGGTAACCTGGACGACCGGTTCATTTTCTCGCCCGCGCAAGTCGCTTCCGGGGCCATCCGGGTGACGCCAGTCGGCACCCTGCACCTCGTGCCACCAGCTTCCGTAGGCAACGTCTTCCCGGGGCAGCGGCTTCCGAAAGACGATACCGCTGCCTCGCCGTTCGGCCTCCGTGACGTAACCCGTGCTGTGCGCAAACGAGGCGAACTGCGCGTTGGTGACTTCGGTGCGATCGATCCAGAAGCTCTCGACGGTTGCTTCACGCAGCGGCCGCTCCTCCGCGTAGCCCTCCGTGGAGCCGAGTGTGACGCGGCCTCCTTCAACCCGAATCATGCCCGCGTATCTTTCCTTTCCCCAGCCCGGTGGCAACCCCGAGTACACGCGGCAAGCTCGCTCGCTGCCGAGTGCGTCGGCGGGCGGCGCCTGTACGGAATCGGAGACCATTGCCATGGCGCCGGCGGCCGCGAGCACGGTGGCCACCAGCACGGCGAGGACCGTCGTTGTCTTCATGGCGCCGGGGCTCTCAGTTCTTGCAGCGGCGTGTGTACCACCCCGACGCGGGCTGCGTAGGCCTCGTATTCCGCTGCCAAGCGGGCTGCGCGCTCCGGATACACCTCGCTCAAGTCGGTCGTCTCGCCCCGGTCGCGACGCAGATTGAAGAGTTGCCATCGGTTGTCGCCGAACGGCGGCTGCATCGACACCAACTTCCAGTCACCTTGGATGACATAGCGGCCCGTGAAGAGCTCATCGGCGAGTATCGCGTCGCTTGAACGAGGACCGCTGGAGACGCGATCCTGTAGCCGCGAGACCAACGATCTGCCGGTGATCGGATAGGCGGACTGTCCGTTGCGATGCGAGTTGCTATGGTCGATGCCGGCAAGTTCGAGGAAGGTGGGAAGCAGGTCGGTGACGTGGGTCAGATCGCCCAGCGCAGGTTTCGAACGGATCTGGCGCGGCATTCTGACGATCAACGGGGCAGTCACCCCGCCTTCGACCGAGAAGCCCTTCCAAAGCCGAAACGGCGTGGCACTGACTTCCGCCCATCGCTCGCCATACGTCACGTTCGAGAGCGGACGCCCTATGTTATCCAGCGCATTGTTGACGTTGGGGCTGTTCGGAAAGAAGTCCGGTCCACCCTCGGCGCCATTGTCGGAGGCAAAAACGATCAGCGTGTCATCGTAGATGCCACGCTGCTTCAAGTAGTCGATGAGCCGTCCGATGTGGCGATCCATGTTCTCGACCATGGCCGCGTACACTTCCATCTTGCGTGCTTCCATGGCGCGCTGCTGCTTCGTCAGGTCGGCCCAGCGCGGGTGGCCCTGAAGCTGAGGCAAGCCGGGGCTCGGAGTGAAGTCGGCGGGAATCAACCCAAGCTTTTTCTGTTTGGCGATACGGCGGGCACGAATGGCTTCATAGCCTTCATCATATCGGCCGCTATACCTGGCGATATCGGCGTCGGGCGCCTGCAGCGGCCAGTGCGGCGCGGTGAAGGCGAGGTACGCAAAGAACGGTTTGCCGTCGTGGCGGTTCTCGTCGATGTACGAGATCAGCTTGTCCGTATAGTTCTTCGACGCGTAGAAGTCCGGCGGCAGGCTGACCGGCTTGTCGTCCTCGGTGTAGCTGGAGGCAAGGTCGGCGACGATCGGTTTTCCCGGCACCTGCGCGAAGTGCGATCCGGCGCCCTGCAGTAGCGCAAACGAACGCTCGAATCCCTTTGCGTTGGGGAAAGAAGCGGGACGGAGCGCTGTCCGGCGGCCCGCGTTGGCTGCTGGGTCCGCCGGCGTACTCGCGAGATGCCATTTGCCGGCCATATATGTGTGATAGCCGCCGTCCTTCAGCAATTGTGGCAGCGATGGTACGCGCTCGTTCAGATAGCCCTCGTATCCGTCGGGTGCGTGTTCATAGTTGTAGGTGTTCTGCTTGCCCCAGGGCGCGGTATTGGTCGAGATCGCCGTGGCATTGACCTCGGCCATCGAACCCAGACCCGCAAGGTGATGATCGGTTCCCGACATCAGCATCGCGCGGGTGGGCGAGCAGGTCGCGCCGGTGTGGTAGTTCGTCAGGATCCGGCCCGAGGCGGCAAGTGCATCCAGGTTCGGTGTGTCAATCTCCCCGCCCATGGCGCCAATGTCGCTATAACCCAGATCATCGGCGAGGATCATCACGATATTCGGCCTCGCGGCCCGCACCGGTTGCGGCTGCGCAGCTTCCCTGGCACTGCCATCGCTGAAGGCAGTCACTGGCAACAAGCCGCCGAGTGCGAGCGAAACCACCGCTTTCCAGTGCATTGTTGTCTCCGTCGTTGTTATCTGTGATTTGTTAGCGGAGACGATCTTCGGGTGTAACCGGATAGCGATGCTATTGGCCCTTGGTACAATTGACCGTACTTCCGTGACAGTGGATTAGTTGACTCCAACGTTGTCAAAGTCCTCTGCTCTATGCCGCTGATTCTCCGCACAGCGTTGCTGCGTCGCCTTGTGATCATTCTTTTCCTCGCTCTGGCCGGGCCGGCTGGAGCGGCGCCGGAACGTGTGCTCGCCGTGATCTATGCCGGTGGCTATGCGCCCTGGTACGCCTCCTTCATCGAGACATTGCGGCTCGCGCTGCTTGAGGGGCACCCGGAACTGGTGCTGGACGTGGAAACCCTGTCCAAACGCACGGACGGTTCGACACGCGACGGCGGAGTACCTGACTGGCTGCTACAGAAGTACGCTGATCGGCATTACGATGTTGTTGTGGCCTACAGCCCCCAGCTTGCTTGGAGCGCGGTCGCACTGCGCGACCGCCTGTGGCCGCGCGCCGCAGTGGTGACATCGGTACGTGGAGACGCCGAAATGCAGGCACTCGCCGAAGCTCCCCGTGTTTCCGGCATTCTGCTGGAGGACAGGGTGGCGTCGACCGTCAAGCTCATTTTCGAGCTGCTGCCTGCCACCGAGCACTTGGCCGTCGCGGTGGAGACCCTCGATGCGGATCCTTGGCGCACGTCCTGGCGGCGCGGGCTTGCGATGATCGATCGGCGTGCCCGATGGGTTGATTTGAGCGGGCTCACCGTGGCGCAATTGCGCGAACGTGTGGCCGCGCTGCCGCCTCGCACCGCAATCTACTTTGCTGCACCCGGCGTGGCGATGAATGGCGAAGTTCGCGCGGGCCGGGAGGTGGTCGGCCTTGTCAGTGAGGTGGCAAAGGCGCCGCTTTTCGTCGATGTCTGGCCCCTCGTCGGTACGGGCGCTGTCGGTGGGCGCCTGAGTTCTCCGCGGGAGATCGCGACCCAGATGGCATCGCAGATCGAGCGGATATTGGCGGGGACGCCTCCTGCCGTCGTCGGCTTCGAGGCGCAGTGGCCGACGAAGCTGCAGTTCGATTGGCGCGCCATGCAGCGCTGGCATATCGACGAGGCACGGCTGCCCAACGGAAGCGATGTGATGAACAAGCCGCCGGGACTTTGGGAAGCGTACCGGACTCAGGTCCTGGTCGGCGTGTCGGTGATGCTTCTGCAGAGTGCGTCGATCGTGAGCCTGCTGATCGAGCGCCGACGCCGTTACCGGGCGGAACTTCGCGCACGCGAGCATCTGGCCACCTTGGCCCGACTGAACCGCGGTGTTGCGCTGGGGGCGCTGTCCGCTGCACTGGCACATGAAATCAACCAGCCCCTTGGCGCGATTCTCGCCCACGCCGAGACAGCCGAATTGCTGCTGGCGCAGCCCCATGATGCCGATGCGCATGCGGCACTGCGGGAATTGTTGTGTGCGATCCGTGAGGATGACCAGCGAGCCGCTGAAGTGCTCACGCGATTGAAAGCGTGGATTGCCAATGCCTCTGGGGTACTGGAGCCGGTGGCGCTGAATCCGTTGATCGTCGAGGTGGGGCGCATGCTCCAGACCGAGCTACGCCTGCGCGAGACCGAACTTCGCCTGTCGCTCGCGGCGAGCTTGCCACTTGTATTGGCCGATGGCGTGCAGGTACAGCAGGTGGTGCTGAACCTGGTGCTCAACGCACTGGACGCACTGCGACAGGTGCCGACGCGGCGCAGACTGATCGAGATCGGCACTGCCCAGGTGGCTTCGGGAAAGATCGAGGTGACGGTCCAGGACAGCGGTCCGGGTCTACCCATCGTACCGCCGGCGCAGCTCTTCGAGCCTTTCTTCACAACCAAGCCGGAAGGACTGGGGGTCGGGCTAGCGATCAGCGCGGCAATCGTTGAGCGGCACGGTGCGCGGCTGGAGGTTGACAACCCCGACGAAGGGGGCGCGCGTTTTCGTTTCTCGCTCCGCGTGCATATGGCGATGTGACCATGGATCGTGACGCGATACCCTGCCTGCATCTCGTCGATGATGACCCGCGTTTTCGCAGCGCGCTGGCGCGGTTGCTGCGGACCATGGGCTATAACGTGAGGGAGTATGAGTGCGCCGAGTCGTTCCTCGCCGCACCGCCTGGCGGGGCTGGATGTGTGTTGCTAGATATCCGCATGCCGGGAATTTCGGGACTCGAATTGCAGACTGAAATGGCTCGGCGGGGCGTGATTTTGCCCATCGTTTTCCTCACTGGCCATGGCGATATACCGATGAGCGTCCAGGCCCTGCGCGCGGGGGCGGAGGATTTTCTGACCAAGCCGGTCAAACGATCGGCTCTTCAGGTGGCGGTCGAGCGGGCATTAGAGCGGGAGGTTCGGCAGCGCGCCGTTGCCGATGCGCGGCGGCTCCGGGAAGAGCGGCTAAGCCAATTGAGTCCGCGGGAGCGTGAGGTCGCGCAGCTGTTGTCGGCGGGGTTGCTGAACAAGCAGGTCGCGTACCAACTCGGGACCACGGAGCGCACGGTCAAGGCCCACCGTGCCAAAGTCATGGACAAGCTCGGGATTCACAGCGTGGCCGAGTTGGTACGGCTGATGGAGGATCCTACGCGGCCGGCCACCTGATGCATGACGAGGGATGGCGTTGCGCCAGGCCGTATCAGACGGATTACTGAATGGTGGCCAATTGCTGTTCGAGTGCGGATGCCATATGTGCAATATTTGGCTGAAGAGCCGGCCATAGGCCGGGTAATTGGAGCGTCTGCGTTTATTGAGCTTTGAATGCGGTATTTTGATATTCGTATGTCAATTAAGAATGCGCATTCGCAGTTGTTCGAGAATCGCTGTGCAGACGATGATGCGATGTGGGTGTCAATCCAGCGTGCCCTTCTAGGCGGGCAGCCCCGCGTGTCCCTTTCTGTCCAGTCCAGAGAAGAGGTCCAGTGTGCCTGTTTGAGAAGCAACGTCCGCCACGCCGGTGTTCTGCCGGCGCCGCTCCGGTACCTCGACATACCTTGCCATTACGTCATCCAGTGTCACGTGTAGCGCGGCGATGCTGACCAGGTTGGAAACGCGCTTGCACACTCGGGAGATAACGTCTGCCTCGGCGTGCGTCGGCACGGACGCAGGCCATCCTGAAAGGATGGCCGTTGACCGCAGTACCGTCTTTCCCAGTTTTTTTGAACAGATTTTGCCGACGCATTCCCCCTCCTAGGGCCGCTGGGCCCAGGAGGGGGTCAAGTCGGCAAAGGCTGCACAACGGCGCTGAGTCGCTGAAGATCGGGGCGAACTCGCGTTGCGCAGACTTTCCGTAACGGAGGTGCCACCCGAGCTGTTGCGCCTCAACGTCAGTCTGCCGTGCTCCCGGGATTTATACAGCACCATTCGTATGTATAGTGGCCTGTGATTATCGACGCTCGTTAGCTGCCGCCAGTGTTTCGCGGCATTGCGGGCCTACGCGGCAAGCCTGCCACATCGGGAGATGAGCGATCGTATTGATGTCGAGTTAAGGTGTTGCTGCAAGTGGGGGTGTGGCTACCTGTAACTCACGCTTTTTTGGTGCCTTGCTTGCGAGAGGCCGTCATTGTTGGGCTCTGGCATCGCGCGATGGGTTCGTCTCGCCTCACCATATTGCGTCCAGTCCGCAGGGGCACCGCTGTGATCCCACTAGCCCTGGTCAACCCCACTACCGATTGGATCAGCGACGGGGCATCATTCGCTGGACAGTTCTCTCCTGGCGCTCCGGCGCGTATCGTGTCATTTCCATTCGCGCACCGCCCTCCATTTCGCATCATCAAAAGAGACCGAGGCGAAAAGTACCCTGACATGGAGGGGCCTCTAGGCTAGAAGGACGCTGCCGAGCGCGTCTGCGCATGCTTTCAGCGGCGGTAGAAATTGTGTTTGCATGTCGTCGAGCGACGCACGTGACGCATGCGTGCTGACATTGATCGCCGCCACGACACGGCCACGGCCATCGCGGACGGGCACGGCAATCGAACGAAGGCCGGCCTCCAACTCCTGGTCCAACAGGGCGTAGCCCGCGTTGCGCACTTTGTCGATTTGCTTGCGCAGTTCCGGTACCGAGGTGATGGTTCGTTCTGTCCGCGCAACGAGTCGCACACGTGCAAAGTACTCCTCGAGTGCAACGCGGGGCAATTGCGAGAGCAGTACCTGGCCCATCGAGGTGCAGTAGGCGGGAAGCCGCGTTCCGACCAACAGGCTGATCGACATGATCCGCGTTTCTGCCGAGCGGCAGAGATACACAATTTCGTCGCCGTCGAGGCTCGCTGCGGAACACGATTCGTGCAATACCTCACTTACCTTGTCGAGATAGGGCTGAGCGACAACTGCCAGCGGAGTGGAAGAGAGGTAGGCATGCCCCAGCGTTAAAACCTGAGGCCGGAGGGAGAAGCGCTTGCTGTCCTCGCCAACATAACCCAGCACCTTCAATGTGTATAGGCAGCGCCGTACGGCTGCCCGTGACAGGCCCGTCGTCTGGCTGACCTGGGAGATGGTGAGATTGCGCCGGTGTTCGGAGAACGCGCGGATCACTTGCAGTCCGCGGGCCAACGAGGCCATGAAATTCGGGTCGCCCGCATGGTCTTCGGCGAACTCGGATGAGTGCTTGGCAATTTGAATCTGCTCTCTGCCCTCGTTGCTCTGGGCCGATTCGGTCATGTTGACTTCCATGAAATGGATGAGTTGGCTGGCGGATTGTTCGATGACCGCACGGAAATTCGATTATCGCCATTGTTCGGTGTTACATCAAGTCTTATACTTTGTTCTGTTACCGCACGAATGTTCGAGTATCGAACGAATCAAAAAGAATATGGGGACGAAACATGGTTCTGAAGCGAGTAGGGCCTCCCGGACGACGTGAGACAGGTGTGCAGGCAGGCGAAGCTCCAATCCCCGGTAGCTTCCTTCAAGCGAGGCAATCCACGGAATTGATCAAGGATGTCGGTAGTGAAGCGGCACCCGGCCACAGCATCGATGGAGATCTGGGCGGTGAAAGGTCCATGGTCATCCAATCGTTCCTAAATACAGCCCACAGGCACCTTCTCGGAGCCGCAGCGGCAGGTCGCAAGTTCGAGCGCCTATGGAAGACGGTCGACGTGGGGTGCATTCGCCTCATCGCCGTGCGCGAAGGCGGCCCTCATCCGCCCTCGGTTCGCTATCCCGAATTGGCGATAAGTAAGGAAGCACAAGAGTTCAGAGCATTCGGCCATGCAGATTCCGCCATTTGAACTGCGGTTTGAGGGGTGCGATGATTGGCAGGCGGGACTAGAGCGCCACATCCTGTCGTATCACTGCAGCGTTGTGGATGCCAAGTGGTTTCGATGCCAAGCCATCGTTGCCCACCTGTATGGGAACACAGTTGCAGAAATGCGCGTTGATGCGGCTCGCCTCGAGCGTCGTGCTATCGACATTGATGGTGCTGACAGAACGCTCGTGAAAGTAATGTGGCAACTGACGGGCCGCAGCCGCATACACCAGGGCCGCAACAATGCGACGCTCGACGCTGGAACCTGGGCCATCTGTGATCCCGGGCGCGAGTACTCGCTCGACTTTGACAAGGGCGCGCGATTCTTGCTGATGCTCTTGCCCCATGCGCAGTGTTCCGGGTGGCTGTCCGCCTTAGGTACCTTGTCTGCACAGGCGCTGCCTGCTTGCGGCCCTGCGCACATCGCCAAAACGGTTCTTTCGGCCATGTTGCGGGACGTCGCCCATCTCGATGGCGAGAGCGAACGCACGCTGCACGAATCCGTGATCGCGCTTGTCCATCGTGCAGTCAGTTTCGAGATGTGCTCGCGAGGGATGCTGGCGCAATCCGAGCGCTCGATGCTGCTCACGCAAGTTAAAGCTTATATGCTGGAGCACCTTGCGGACCACACGCTCACTGTCGAGAGAGTGGCAACAGTTTTTGCGATGTCTCGACGCAGTCTGTACAACCTTTTCGAACTTGGCGATGTCTCGCCACACGTCTTCATTCGAAATGCGAGACTTGACCGCGCATGCTCGTTGCTGACCGATCCCACGTGGTGCCACGCCCAAATGGCGCACATCGCACTCCAGTGTGGTTTCCCGGATCCTGCCCACTTCAGTCGCGCGTTCCACGCACGCCATGGCGTGGCTCCAAGCGCGTGGCGCGAACTCAGCCTGCGTGCATGGCGTGAGAAATGCACTTGACTGGACCTCGCGCCAATACTGCATGGGCCGCCAAGCGATCTGCAAAAATTGGCGAGTGCATGCCTAAGCATGGCTTGACAACGCTCGGAGCTCGCCGCGGGCGTGATTGTTGGCTTCGGAGTGACCGGCTACAAGTTGGCGCTGCATGGGGTGCTTGATCGGCATGTCTGAAGGCATCCAGGCGATTGCCACTGCAGTCGCCGAATGTACATGCAGAGCGGCGCGTTGCTCCGCGCGCCGAGAGGGGTGAGCGTATATCTCAATTGGCGCGCTACAGCCAGTACGCCCGTCGAATACAAGAGGTGGATCCCTATCTGACATGCTCGGCTGGAGCCGAGACTTGGTAGCCGATTGTTCAGTCCATCATCGCAGCGGTGAACAGCCCATCTATCAAAATGCCTGATTGATGAGGACTATCCCTAGGTTTGCATAGAGCGGCAAACGGGTTGCACAAATTGGCAAGTGATCGCGCATTCTTGCTTGTTACCTTGTCACCAGAAGACGAAGGAAGAGACGGTGGAGAGATGATGAGCGGTGCAAGCGTTAGTGATCACCTTGGCGAACCCATCATTGTTGTCATCGGTGATCGTATGTCCGGGAGTAATCCGGGTGAGCGCGGCCTTGAACTCGATGCAGTCGACCCGATCAACGATGTCCGCGTTGCCATGGACATGGACTGCGAGCCGATTGACGTTGGCAGGTACCAGCTCTCACAGGCGCTCGCGACCAGCGCGAGTGGTGGCGTGTCGATTGGTGTCTTGATGCAGGGCCTGCAGCGTTACGATGGGCAAGCCGACCTTCCTGCGCTAGCCATCTGCATGCACGATCTGAGCGTTTGCCCCGCGCAACGGGTGCGTCATCGGTACGTCCGACCTGCACTGTTCATCCATGGCTGACTCTGCCTACGTGCGATCTGAATCGCATGCGAACGCGCGCTTGTTCGCCAGTGCGCGACTGGAGTGCGTTGCTGGTGCTGGCCATTGGATAGATGCGGATCAGCCTGACACGCTCCTCCGGACGTTCCAGTGCTGGATTGCAAGGCCAGCTTAGCACGCGCTGCGTTGGCGCGGTGCCTGGTAAGGCATTGAACTGACTTCAACCCGAAGAAGAGAGACAATAGCATGTCCGATTCCCTGCGCGACGAAGCGCTCGAATACCACCGGAACCCGACAGCGGGCAAGATTTCGGTCACGCCCACCAAGGCTATGGCCACCCAGCGCGACCTCGCGCTCGCATATTCGCCGGGAGTCGCGGAGGCTTGCACGGCAATCGTGGCCGACCCGCAGGAGGTCGGAAATCTCACGGCACGCAGCAATCTTGTGGCGGTGATCACAAACGGCACGGCGGTACTCGGTCTAGGGAACATCGGGCCGCTCGCGAGCAAGCCAGTGATGGAAGGCAAGGCTTGCCTTTTCAAGAAATTTGCGGGTGTCGACGTCTTCGACATTGAACTCGCGGAGACCGACCCCGACGCGCTGATCGACACCATCGTGCGTATGGAGCCGACCTTCGGGGGCATCAACCTCGAGGATATCAAGGCGCCGGAGTGCTTCTACATCGAAAAGAAGCTGCGCGAGCGCATGAAGATCCCCGTCTTCCATGATGACCAGCACGGTACCGCGATCGTGGCTGCGGCTGCCATATTGAATGCGCTGCGGCATGTCGGCAAGGACATTGCAAAGGTCAAACTGGTGGCATCCGGCGCGGGGGCGGCGGCGCTGGCTTGTCTGGATCTCATCGTCAGCCTGGGATTGCAACGAGAGAACATCTTCATCACCGATGGGAAGGGGGTGGTCTATGTCGGACGCACCGTCGGCATGGATCCAAGCAAAGAGCGCTACGCGCGCGAGACAAATGCCCGTACCCTTGCGGACGTCATGCCCGGAGCTGATGTTTTTCTTGGGCTTTCGGCCGGAGGCGTCCTGAAGGCTGAGATGGTGAAGGGCATGGCCCCCAATCCGATCATCCTGGCGATGGCGAACCCTGATCCCGAGATTCGGCCGGAGGATGCGTTGGAGGTGAGGCCGGATGCAATCATTGGCACGGGACGATCGGACTATCCAAACCAGGTGAACAATGTTCTCTGTTTTCCGTTCATCTTCCGTGGGGCACTGGACGTGGGCGCGACCACGATCAACGAAGCCATGAAACTGGCGGCTGTGCAAGCAATTGCCGAACTAGCGCACGCTGAGATTCCAGAGGTGGTGGCGCAGGCATACGGTGCGCAATCGCTGCGATTCGGGCCGCACTATCTGATTCCCAAGCCATTCGACCCCCGGCTGATCGAAGTGGTCGCCCCCGCGGTCGCAAAAGCGGCGATGTACAGCGGCGTGGCGACACGGCCGATTGCCGATTTCAATGCATATCGAGAGCGTCTCAGTCAGTTCGTCTACCAGTCTGGCAGCGCGATGCAACCGGTGCTGGCTGCCGCAAAGCAGCTGCAACGCACCGTGATCTATGCGGAAGGGGAAGACGAACGCGTACTGCGCGCGGCGCAGATCGTGGTCGATGAAGGAATTGCACGCCCAATGCTGGTCGGTAGGCCCGAGGTCATCATGCAGCGGATCGAGCAGTACGGCCTGCGTCTGAAGCCGGGTGAAGACTGCGCGTTGGTCAACATGGCTGATCCGGGTATCTACTCGCCGGCCGCGGATGAGTACTACCGGCTGAACCGTCGCGATGGCATTACGAAAGCCCTCGCGCGTGCAGAGATGCGTAGTCGATGCACCTTGTTGGCAGCGATGCTGGTGCGCCAAGGCGTTGCGGAAGCCATGCTCTGCGGGACGTTCGGTCGCTACACCGACCACCTCACCTATGTGCGCGACGTGATCGGCTTGCGGGAAGGCGCTGAGACTCTCGCGGCGATGCAGATGCTGATGTTGCCAGGCCGCCAGCTCTTCATCTGCGACACACATGTCAACGTTGATCCTTCGGCCAAGCAGATTGCCGAAATCGCATTGCTTGCCGCCCAGGAGGTTCGTCGCTTCGGCATCACACCAAGCGTGGCGCTGTTGTCGCATTCGAATTTCGGTAGTTCGGATTCCCGTGGTGCGGTAAAGATGCGCGAGGCGCTCAGCATTGTGAGGTCGCTTGCACCGGATCTCGCAATCGATGGCGAGATGCGCGGGGACGCCGCCCTATCGAGAGAAATCTTGTGCCGCGAATTTCCCGACTCTGGGCTGATCGAGGAGGCGAACGTGCTCGTGATGCCCAATATCGAGGCAGCCAATATCTCGTACAACCTGCTTCGTATTGCAGCTGGGGGTGGCATCACGGTCGGCGGCATCTTGCTGGGCGCGGCGCACTCGGTCCATATCCTGACGCCGTCGTCCACCGTGCGCCGCATTGTCAACATGACCGCACTCGCGGTCGTCGACGCCGCGCGCTGAGTTGGAGTCATCTCGCGATGAACTCTTCTGCCAACGCTGCTGCGGTTCGTAGCGCCTGCCTCCAGGTGATCGTGGTGGCAGGCGCGGCGGGCTGGAACTAGCTACTGCACTCGGCAGCAAACTCGGAAGGTGGGAGCGCGTGATTGTCACACCGATCGACAAGGCCTTCTCCCATACGCCATGGTCGCGCTGGAGATGCGGGCTCGTAGTATCACGCGGCGCACTGCGCCGCACGTGATGCTGCATTGAAACCATTTAACACCGAAGGAGAGACGACATGGAAGAGGTAGTGATCGTGGCCGCTGGCCGCACGGCCGTGGGCAAGTTCGGCGGAAGTCTTGCCAAGGTGCCGGCTGCCGATTTGGGCGCGCATGTGATCAAGGGCCTTCTGGCGCGAACGGGCATCGCGTCTGACCTCGTCGACGAAGTCATCCTGGGTCAGGTGCTGACTGCAGGGTGCGGGCAGAACCCGGCGCGGCAGGCGACGCTGCGAGGCGGTTTGCCCCACGACGTCCCCGCATTGACGATCGGCAAGGTTTGCGGCAGCGGCCTCAAGGCCATGCACCTCGCGGCGCAGGCCATCAAGTGTGGCGATGCCAAGATCGTCATCGCTGGCGGGCAGGAGAACATGAGCGCGTCGGCCCACTTGCTTCCAGGGTCGCGCGACGGCTTCCGTATGGGCGATGCCAAGCTGATCGACACCATGATCGTCGACGGCCTGTGGGACGTCTACAACCAGTACCACATGGGTACGACGGCCGAGAACGTGGCCAGGAAGTTCGACATTTCGCGCGCGCAACAGGACGAGTTTGCCGTCGTGTCGCAACAGAAGGCCGAGGCAGCGCAGAAGGCCGGGCGCTTCAAGGACGAGATCCTTCCTTTTGAGATTGTGACGAAGAAGGGTACCACTGTCTTCGATACCGACGAATTCCCGAAGCATGGCACCACGCTGGAGTCCATCGCCGGATTGCGGCCCGCCTTTGCCAAAGACGGTACTGTCACCGCGGCCAATGCGTCTGGCCTGAACGATGGCGCGGCGGCGGTGATCATGATGTCGGCCACCAAGGCACGCGAACTCGGCCTACCGGTGCTGGCACGCATCAAATCCTACGCGTCGGCGGGACTGGATCCCGCCACCATGGGCATGGGCCCGGTGCCGGCCTCGCAGTTGTGCCTTAAGAAGGCCGGGTGGCGCGTGCAGGATCTCGATCTGATGGAGATCAACGAGGCCTTCGCGGCACAGGCCTGTGCTGTCAACAAGGAAATGGGCTGGGACACCTCGAAGATCAACGTCAATGGCGGGGCAATCGCCATCGGTCACCCGATCGGCGCCTCTGGTGCCCGCATCCTCGTCACCTTGATCCACGAAATGATCCGCCGCGACGCCAAGCGAGGCCTGGCCTCACTGTGCATTGGCGGTGGCATGGGCGTCGCGCTGGCGATCGAGCGCTGATTCACTTTTTTCGCAACACACACAGGGAGACCTCACATGACACAAGAATCGAAACAACAGCGCGTGGTGTTGGTGACCGGCGGCATGGGCGGCTTGGGCGAGACGATCTCCACCAAGATGGCTGATGCCGGTTACCGCGTGGTGGTGACCTACTCCCCCGGTAACGCCAAGCACGGCGAATGGGTAGCGGGTATGAAGGCACGCGGCTATGACATGGTGGCCGTTCCTTGCGACGTGGCCAGCTTCAGCTCCTGCGCCCAGGCTGTTGCCGAGGTACAGCAAGAGGTGGGCGCAGTCGACGTGCTGGTCAATAACGCCGGCATCACGCGCGATATGACCTTCAAGAAGATGGACCCGATCAACTGGGATGCCGTCCTGCGCACCAACCTCGATAGCCTGTTCAATATGAGCAAGCAGGTCGTGGATGGGATGGTCGAGCGTGGATGGGGCCGCGTGATCAACGTATCGTCGGTCAACGGCTCCAAGGGGGCCTTCGGCCAGACCAACTACTCGGCAGCCAAGGCCGGCGTACACGGTTTCACCAAGGCGCTGGCGCTCGAAGTGGCGAGAAAGGGCGTGACGGTCAACACGATCTCGCCGGGCTATATCGGGACGAAGATGGTGACGGCCATCCCTGAGGAGATCCTGAACACCAAGATCCTGCCGCAGATCCCGATTGGCCGGCTGGGTAAGCCCGAGGAGGTGGCGGGCCTGATCATCTACCTCGCCTCCGAGGAAGCGGCGTTCGTGACGGGTGCCAACATCGCGATCAACGGCGGCCAGCACATGCAATAGGACGCGTGGCTACCGTTCGTACCGAATTCACCAGGAGACTCGAATGATCAAATCCGGAATCGATCAGGATGCACTGATCGAGATGTTCTCGCAAGCGACCGTCAAACAGGGCGAGGCCTTGCGCAAGGCGGTGAGCGAGGCCATGCTGAAAGCGCTGCACGGCCGCGAGCTGTCGTTGAAGAACATTCGAAGCGTACTCCAGAGTGTGACCGAGGCTGCGTCCATCGGCGCTGCCAAGAACGGCGCGCAGTCGGTCGACGTGGAGGCCATGCTGGCCAAGGCATTGACGGGCATGGACACGGCGTTGCTGCACGCCGTGGAGGCGAACCGCAAGGCGCTGCAGCAGTTTATCGACCATGGCGCTGGCTTGCGGGACAAGCAGCTCAAGGTTGCGATGAACACCATCGAGAAATTCGAAGATACGCTGTTCGCCAGTGTGGGCAAGACCATTGAAAGTGCGGATAGCCCGGTCAAGGGTGCTTGGGAGCATGCGCTTGGGGCGATGAAGCTCAAGGGCAGTGAAACGGGTGCGCAGGCCACCCATGCGGTTGAGCTCCTGATGGCGCAGACAAAAGCCGCGCTACGCGAGGGGCGGGCGACCAGCGTGCGCGCGACGCAAGTCCTGCTGGACAGCTACGCCGCGGTGGTCAGCGGCGTGTTGATCGGCATGTCGGAAGGTCTCCAGGCGCCGCCGGTGTCCACCGCACCGAAGAGTGGTTCGCGTCGCCAAGACGCGTAGCGGCTCGACATCATCGCGCCCAAAGAAAAAAATACACGAAGGAGACCCTCATGACGCGAGTCGCCGAACCTGACAGCGGATTCCTGATGCGCGATACCACGTCGCATCCGCTGGCTTATGTGCCATCCGACAAGACGAGCGTGTCGCGCAGCCCGGAGCATGCTGACCGAAAGAAAGGGGGTAGCCCGACATGATCAACAAGATTCTGCCATGCGCCGAAGCCGCGCTTTGCGATGTGCCCGACGGCGCGACCGTGATGATCGGCGGCTTCGGCACTGCCGGATTGCCGAACGAATTGATCGACGCTCTGATTGCGCAAGGCGCTAGGGATTTGACGATCGTCAACAACAACGCGGGGAATGGCGAGTCGGGCCTGGCCGCGCTGCTGGCGGCCGGGCGAGTTCGGAAAATCATCTGCTCGTTCCCGCGCCAGGCCGATAGTCATCACTTCGATGCGCTGTACCGTGCCGGTCGGATCGAACTCGAGCTCGTGCCGCAAGGCAATCTGGCTGAGCGCATCCGGGCTGCTGGAGCCGGGATCGGTGGCTTCTTCACGCCCACAGGCTACGGCACCGAGCTGGCCAAGGGCAAGGAGACGCGCGAGATCGATGGACAGATGTATGTCCTTGAGGCCCCCATTCACGCGGACTACGCGCTGATCAAGGCCGAGCGCGGCGATCGCTGGGGCAATCTGACCTACAGGATGACGGCGCGCAACTTCGGCCCAGTGATGGCTATGGCCGCCAAGGTCACAGTGGCCAGCGTACACGAGGTGGTTGAACTGGGTAGCCTCGATCCCGAAGCGGTGGTCACGCCGGGCATCTTCGTGCAGCGCGTGGTGAAGGTCGAGCGAGTGGCCACCGCCGGCGGCGGCTTCAGGCAATTGGCATGAGGTGCGGCCTATGAACAGTGTCAAGCTTTCCCGCCGTTACTGGTTGCGCACCATGGCCGGTCTCGCCGCAGTGTTCGCGCTGCCGCTTGCAGCCCACGCAAAAACCTATCCGATCAAGCCCATCAAGATCATCGTGCCGTTCGCGCCGGGCGGTGGCAACGATGTGTTTGCCCGCCAGTTGGCGACGCAGCTCGGCTTGCAGCTGGGTGTGCAGGTGATCGTCGACAACCGGGCCGGCGCGGGTGGCACCGTGGGGACCGACGCCGCCGCGAAGTCGGCTGCTGACGGCTACACGCTGCTGCTCGGCCATACCGGTACGCTCGCGATCAATCCGGTGCTTTACCCCAAGCTTCCTTATGACGCACGCAGCAGTTTCGTTCCGGTTGCACCGGTGGCCAGCGCGGCGCTGGTGCTGGTGGTGCCGGCCGCGAGCCCGATTCGGTCATTCTCCGACCTGCTGGCAGGCGCCAAGGCGAGTCCCGGGAAGCTGACCTTTGCCTCCAGTGGCAATGGTACCGGCGGCCACCTCGCTGGCGAATTGCTGGAAGAGCTTGCCAACGTTCGCTTGCTGCACGTGCCTTACAAGGGCACTGCGCCAGCGTTGACCGACTTGCTTGGCGGTCAAGTGGACCTGATGTTCAGTGTGATTCCGTCGGCGCTTCCGCATATCGATGGCGGCAAGTTGCGTGCGATCGCTATCACGAGTGTCAATCGCAGCGTGCGCCTGCCCAACGTGCCCACCGTGGCCGAAGGCGGGATCAAGGGCTACGAAAGCTCGCTGGCCTATGGCCTGATGGCGCCTAAGGGCACGCCCGACTCCGTGCTCAAGGTATTGACGGCCGCCGTGGCAAAGGCATCGGAAACCGCGGCTCTACGCGATGCTCTCAAGGCTGAAGGTGCCGAACGGCTGTCAGGCAGCGCTGCCGACTTCGCTGCGCTGATGCAGGCTGAATCGGCGAAGTGGGGCCAGGTCATCAACAAGGCTGGCATCAAGCCCGAGTAAACGCAACTTACAGGAGACACGATATGGCGAGCAAATGGACCCGCGAACAGATGGCGCGGCGTGTGGCGCAGGACATCCCGGACGGCGCCGTCGTCAACCTCGGAATTGGCTTGCCGACCGCAGTGGCCAACCACCTTCCCGACGGGCGCGAAGTGGTGCTGCACAGCGAGAACGGTGTTATCGGCATGGGCTCCGCGCCTGCGGCAGGCGATGAAGACTACGACCTGATCAACGCCGGCAAGCAGCCTGTGACGCTACTGCCCGGCGGCAGCTTCTTCCACCACGCCGACAGCTTCGCGATGATGCGCGGCGGCCACCTCGACGTGTGCGTGCTGGGCGCCTTCCAGGTCTCGGCGCGTGGCGATCTCGCCAACTGGCACACCGGCGCTCCCGATGCGATTCCGGCCGTCGGCGGCGCGATGGACTTGGCGATTGGCGCCAAGCGAACATACGTGATGATGGAGCACACCACGAAGAAGGGCGACAGCAAGATCGTCCCAGAGTGCACCTATCCGTTGACCGGCATCGGTTGCGTCAGCCGCATCTACACCGACCTCGCGGTGCTCGACATCACATCACAGGGCGTGACGGTGGTCGAGATGGCCGAAGGCCTGTCGTTCGATGAATTGCAGCAGGTCACCGGCGTTCCGCTGCGCAACTGAGGTCCGGAGGAGGAATGCACATGACACAAGACGCCTATATCTGCGATGCCATTCGCACACCGTTTGGCCGTTACGCCGGTGCGCTGTCGTCGGTACGCGCCGACGATCTGGGTGCGGTGCCCCTGAAGGCCTTGATGGCGCGCAACGCGCAGGTCGACTGGCAGGCCGTGTCGGACGTGATCTACGGATGCGCGAACCAGGCCGGGGAGGACAACCGCAACGTGGCGAGAATGTCCAGCTTGCTGGCGGGATTGCCCATTGAGGTGCCGGGATCGACGATCAATCGCCTGTGCGGATCGGGCATGGACGCAGTCGGGACGGCAGCGCGGGCGATCAAGAGCGGCGAAGCCCAACTGATGATCGCCGGCGGTGTCGAGAGCATGAGTCGCGCGCCCTTCGTGCTGCCCAAGGCGGAGAGCGCCTTCAGCCGCTTGAGTTCGGTGCAAGACACGACCATAGGCTGGCGTTTCGTCAACAAGCTGATGAAAGACGAGTACGGCGTGGATTCGATGCCGGAGACCGCCGAAAACGTGGCGACTGAATTCAAAATCGACCGGGATTCACAAGATCGCATGGCGCTGGCGTCGCAACAGAAGGCGATCGCCGCGCAACGCAATGGCTACTTCGATGCGGAAATCACACCGGTGACCATCCCACAGAAGAAGGGCGCCCCGGTCGTTGTCGCGGTGGACGAGCATCCGCGTGAGACCAGCCTGGAAATGCTGGCACGGCTCAAGGGCGTCGTCCGTCCCGACGGCACTGTGACGGCTGGCAATGCGTCCGGGGTCAACGATGGCGCCTGTGCGTTGTTGCTGGCGAGCGAGCAGGCCGTCGGTGCCCAAGGCTTGACGCCACGGGCGCGCTTCGTCGCAATGGCGACAGCCGGAGTGGCGCCGAGGATCATGGGGTTCGGACCGGCACCAGCGACGCGCAAGGTTCTCGCCCTCGCGGGCCTGAGCCTGGCGCAGATGGATGTGATCGAATTGAACGAGGCGTTTGCCGCGCAAGGGCTTGCGGTGCTGCGTGATCTGGGCATAGCCGACGATGATTCGCGCGTGAATCCCAATGGGGGAGCCATCGCGCTTGGTCATCCGTTGGGGGCCAGCGGCGCACGCTTGATCACGACAGCGATCAATCAGCTGCATCGAACGAAGGGACGCTATGCACTGTGCACGATGTGCATCGGTGTTGGGCAGGGCATTGCCGTCATCGTCGAGCGGGTTTGACCGTTGTGCCCGCATATCCCGATCGACTGACTGTGACCAAGTTCACTCCATACGCCTCATCCGCGAGCCGATTAATAGGAGCCGCGCAGCGATTGGCTGATGTGCCCGTCACGCCCGACTGCAACGGGCGCCAGCCCATAAGCGGGATGGTGGCACCACTTCAGTAGTTGCGGGATACCCAACAAGGAATTTCCATGCTCTATCAACTCTACGAAGCGCAGCGTACGCTGGCGGAGCCGGTGACCGACCTCGCTCGAGTCGTCTCCAAGCTCTATGCTCAAGGTGCTGTCTTCGGACAGTTGCCTTTGGCACAGCGCCTGGCGGCGGGATACGATCTTCTCTATCGCCTGGGCAAGGGCTACGAAAAGCCCGAGTTCGGCATCCAGTCCGTGACGGTGGCCAACGCCAATGTGGTGATCCAGGAAGCCATCGAGATCGACAAGCCGTTCTGCCAGTTGCGTCGCTTTAAGCGCTTCACCGACGACCCGGACACCCTGCGCATGCTCAAGGACCAGCCCGTGGTGCTGATCGTGGCGCCGCTATCCGGCCACTACGCAACGCTCCTGCGCGACACCGTCCGCACCCTGCTGCAGGACCACAAGGCCTACATCACGGACTGGGTCAATGCCCGCCTTGTGCCGTTGTCCGAGGGCGAATTCCATCTTGACGATTACGTCAACTACATCCAGGAGTTCATTCGCTATCTGCAGGCCCGGTACGGCAACTGCCACGTCGTCAGCGTGTGCCAACCGACAGTGCCGGTGCTGGCGGCGGTTTCGTTGATGGCCAGCCGCGGCGAGAACGTACCGCTGTCGCTCACCATGATGGGCGGCCCCATCGATGCCCGGAAGTCGCCTACGGCGGTCAACAACGTGGCGATCAGCAAGAGTTTGGCATGGTTCGAGAACAACGTGATCTACCACGTGCCGCAGGGCTTCCCGGGCGTCGGTCGCCGCGTCTACCCGGGCTTCCTGCAGCACACCGGCTTCGTCGCGATGAATCCGGACCGCCACGTGAGCAGCCACTACGACTACTTCAAGGACCTGATCAAGGGGGACGACGCCAGCGCCGAGGCCCACCGCAAGTTCTATGATGAGTACAACGCCGTGCTGGACATGGACGCGAACTACTACCTTGACACTATCCGCACGGTGTTCCAGGAATTCCATCTCGTACACGGCACCTGGGACGTCAGGAACCCTGAAGGCGTGCTGGAGCGCGTGCGTCCGCAGGACATCCATTCGACCGCGCTGCTGACCGTCGAAGGTGAGCTGGACGACATCTCAGGCTCCGGCCAGACCCGTGCCGCACATGAACTGTGTACCGGTATCAGCGAGGTTCACCAGCGGCACTACGAAGTTGAGGGCGCGGGTCATTACGGCATCTTCAGCGGGCGTCGGTGGCGTGAGAATGTTTATCCGGAGGTACGGGCGTTCATTGCAGCGAGTGAGCGCGGCGCAAAGAGTGAACTGAGCGATGTCTAGCACGGGCGCGCCAATCGGGCTTACGCCGCGGAGCATTGCGATGTACGAGGTCTGTGCCGGTCTGCTCCGGGCACCGACGACAGGCATCGGGCAGGAGCGATTCGCTAATCTGCCGGCCGAGGACTTCGCTCCGATCTATTTGGGCTTACCGAAGGACGTGAGGGGCGCGGCGCCCACGTCTGGCGCCGCCGATCTGCCCTTCACGATCGACGCGGGCATGCAGGTCAATGGCGGCACGCAGATCCACCCGTACTGAACTCATCGCGAAAGCGGAGCCCACCATGCGTCGATCCATTGCCACCGTGTCGCTCAGCGGTACGCTGCGTCAGAAGCTCGAGGCCATCGCGGCTGCGGGCTTCGACGGCATCGAGCTGTTCGAGAACGACTTCATTAACTTCAACGGGACGGCCGCCGAGCTGCGTCGCATCACCGAAGACCTCGGCCTTTCGATCGAACTGTACCAGCCGTTCCTTTTGAGATCGTGCAACGTGCTGACTCTTACGACGCCTATGGCGCGACCAACGCCCCGGCACGGATGGCCGCCCAGGCGCAGAGGTAGTCGTTCTTGATAGGGAAACATTGGATGAAACACACGAAGCCTGCGGTATTCGCTGTCGTCGCCCGCTAAACCTCGATCAGCAGACTCCCAAATCAAAAATACTGGAGACCACAATGGCAGACACCTCGGACCACGAGCCCCACGCAAGACAACAGACCAAGAAGGCTACTGCCAGCGGATGGATCGGCTCGGCGCTGGAGTATTATGATTTCTTCATCTACGCCACTGCGGCATCGCTGATCTTCCCACAGATCTTCTTTCCCAAGACGGATCCCAAGGTCGCCATCATCGCGTCATTGGCGACCTACGGCGTGGGCTATGTCGCGCGCCCGATCGGTGCCTTCTTCCTCGGGCATTGGGGTGACACGCATGGGCGCAAGCAGGTGCTGATCCTGTGCATGTTCCTGATGGGTTTTTCGACGGTGGCCGTCGGGCTGTTGCCGACCTACGACCAGGTCGGTCTGCTCGCCCCGGCGCTTCTTGTCTTGCTGCGACTGGTCCAGGGCTTCGCCGTGGCCGGAGAGATATCCGGCGCCAGCTCAATGATTCTCGAGCATGCGCCGTTTGGCCGGCGCGGCTTCTACGCCAGCTTCACATTGCAGGGTGTACAAGCGGGACAGATTCTCGCCGCAGCGGTCTTCCTGCCGCTCGCCCACTACATGCCAACGGAGGCGTTCAACGCCTGGGGCTGGCGTATCCCCTTCCTGCTCAGCTTCATTGTCATCATCGCGGGTTACATCATCCGCCGCGAGGTCCACGAGACACCTGCATTCGCCGAAGAGGGAGCACACGGCGCGGTCCCGAAGGCGCCGGTTATCCAGGCCGTTACGGAAAGCTGGAAGGACATGCTGCGCGTGATGTGCTGCTCGCTGATGAACGTCATTCCGGTGGTCACGACGATTTTCGGAGCGGCTTACGCCGTCCAGCCAGGCTATGGCATCGGATTCGAGAAGGACGTTTACCTGTGGATCCCCGTCATGGGCAATATCGTCGCGGTGTTCGTCATCCCGTTTGTCGGCAACCTGTCGGACAAGATCGGCCGCAGGCCGCCGATCATCATCGGTGCGCTCGCTTCGGGGTTGCTGTCGTTCGGCTATCTCTATGCCATCAGCATTCACAACGTGCCGCTGGCTATCGTGGCGTCCCTGTTGATGTGGGGAGTTCTCTATCAAGGTTACAACGCCATTTTCCCGAGCTTCTATCCCGAAATGTTCCCAACGCGCACCCGCGTCTCGGGCATGGCCATTTCGCAAAACCTCGGCACCCTCGCCACGGCTCTGCTGCCGGCGCTGTTCGTCGCTGTCGCTCCGCCCGGTGCAGTCAACATCCCGATGACCATCGGGGCGATCACCCTGGGCGTGACAGTCGTCGCGGCTATCGCAGCCTGGACCGCCAGGGAGACCTATCGGATCCATATGAACGACCTGGGCAATCCCAGCGCGGCTCCTGTGCCTAAACAGGAGTACGAACGGCTTCGGGAGCAGGCTGTGGTCGACGCGAGGGCGGGTAAGGCATCTGCCTGAGCCGCAGCTTGCGCCGTGGACTATACCCGGTTGCGAGGCGCCTGGATTGCCCTGAACAGCGCAGCAGCCTTCGCCAACAGCGGAAATACATTTGGAAATGGAAATCGGCTTGGCGCGATGGTCGGCATCCGCCATAAGTTCTGAGTTTTGCGCTGCCGCGCCGACTTCAGTGGGGAGGAGTCGGCGCGAATCTGTCGCCTTCTCGCCTGAGGGCGCGGAAGCCGACATGGCCATCACCGCGCGGCGGCGAAGCACCTCTGCGGGTCTAGATCAATAGCCTGGCCGAACGCAGCAGACATACAGAACACATAGGAGTTAGGCAATGCGACAGGACATCAGGGAAGCCATCAATCAGAACGCCATGAGCTCATTCCAGATCACGGCGGTCGCAATCTGTATCGTGCTCAACATGTTGGACGGATTCGACGTGTTAGCAATGGCATTCACCGCCTCACACATCTCTTCGGACTGGCACCTGAGCGGCAAGGAGATCGGCATGCTGCTGAGCGCCGGATTGTTCGGCATGGCTGCAGGGTCACTCTTGCTCGCACCCCAGGCCGACCGGTTCGGGCGCCGCCCGATCATCCTGTTCTGTCTGGGGACGATCTCGTTTGGGATGCTGTTGTCGACGTTCACGCAATCGGTGCTCCAGCTCGCGGCGATGCGGGCAATGACTGGTATCGGGATTGGCGGCATGCTGGCGAGCATCAATGTCATCACCGGGGAGTATGCTTCGAACAAGTGGCGCAGTACTGCCATCGTCCTACAGGCAACCGGCTATCCCGTCGGGGCGACGATCGGTGGCGTGATCGCCGGCGTGCTGTTGACGCATTATGGCTGGCGCAGTGTGTTCGTATTCGGTGCGCTGGTGACGCTGGCCATGGTCCCGATTGTGATGGCCCGTCTGCCCGAGTCGCTCGACTTCTTGATTGCCAAGCGCCCTCGGGAGGCGCTCGGCAAAGTAAACAAGCTGCTGCAGGCAATGGGGCGCGAGCCTATCCAAGCACTGCCATCCGTCGCCGCTGCAGCCACGGAGCCCGGAAGCGGCTTGGCCGGCCTGTTCTCGAGAGGGCTCGCGGTGCAAACCGCGATGATCTGGGCGTCATTCTTTCTGGTGATGTTCACCTTCTACTTTGTCCTCAGCTGGACCCCGAAGCTGCTGGTAGCCGCGGGCATGTCGGCGCAACAAGGGCTCACCGGCGGCGTGCTACTGAACGTGGGAGGCATCGTAGGTGGCACGATGTTCGGCTTCCTGTCGTCTCGCATCGGGCTCAAGCCGCTGTTGTGGGCCTGTTTTGTTCTAACCTCCGCATTGCTCGTGTGCTTCGGTATGTTTGCCAATACACTTGCCATTGCGTTTGCCGTCGCAATGTTGATTGGTGGCGGCATCTTTGGATGCATGGTTGGCCTGTATGCCTACGCACCGATCCTCTATCCCCCCGAGACTCGTGCCACGGGCATGGGCTGGTCGATTGGTATGGGCCGCTTCGGCGCAGTGCTCTCACCAATGGTTGCAGGCGCACTGGTGGATGCCGGCTGGCCGACCGCCAATCTCTACTACGCGTTCGCTGTGCCACTGCTTGCGGCCATAGCAAGTGTCGGCCTGCTTGGCAATTCGGGGGCGAACGCCGTGCCGCAGGCACGCTCCACACCTTAGTGATGGGTCGCTTCCGCTAGTTTGAACCACAATGACATGCTGCAAAGCGTTCGGCGAGTCCCCATCGGTAACGCGTCGTTTTGCCAGACGCCGATGCAGCGTCAAGCAGAAGGCCGTTCCGGGCGAACGCCGCAGCTATCAGGTACTTTTCTCGCTAGATCGACGATCGTCATAACGCTCTCGCATGAAGCCTTCAATAGGGCATGTCCAGTAACGGCTGCGACGGCACCGCGCCCCGATCGCGTCGCGCAACTTAGTCTCAGTCAAAGCGAGTTCCGCCGTTACAAAGGGGCTGCGCCTAGCCGGCTTTCTTGCGATGGTGCTTTCCCGCATTGCTCGCTTGTGCCAACTCCCTGAGAATATCCAGCAGCGTGCTACTCAGTTCGTTTGGTGCCACTGCGCTGCGGAGCAGGATTCCCACCGGTTCCGCGCTTCCAGTCGTCGGTAGCGGCAGCTTCACCAGCCAGCCGTGATCGACGTCGTCCTGCGCGACGCGCTCCGGCGTAATCCACACCGTATCCGAGCGCAGCGCCAGCAGGCGGGCGACCGAGGTCGATAGCGTCTCCGTGCAGGCCGCCGGTAAGCGCAGCCCGTGCGACTGGAACATAGTCTCGGTGTGATGCCGTGGCACGGTGCCGGTAGTCGCTACGACCAATGGATACGCGAGCACGGATTGCAGTGAGGCTCCGCCGCCGGGTTCCGCCAGCAGGGGATGGTGTGGCCTCACCACCACCGCCAGGGACTCGGCGTACAACAGCTCGAACGAGAGCCCCTGCATCATCGAAGGCTCGGCCATGCGTCCCACCACGAAATCCAGTTCCCCAGCCTTGAGCGCCGTCAGCAGCTCCGCGTTGGTTCCCGTGCGCAACCGGACTCCGGTGTGCGGCCGCTGCGCATGCAGGCGGGAAATGGCTTGAGGAAGCAAGCCGCTAGCCACCGTCGGGAGTGCCCCGAGTTGGACGACCACAGTGGCCGGAGCCTGGGCGCCAGCCAGCGCAGCGACGGCGGATTCCAGCGCGTGCGAGACGCCAACCGCGTGGCGCAGGAAGTGCTCACCGGCCGGCGTCAGTGTCGCGCCTTGGCGGCCGCGTTCCACCAAGCGTGCACCGGCAAGGGCCTCCAATTCAACCAGAGTTTTCGAGACGGCCGGCTGACTCAGATGAAGCCGCTCTGCAGCGCGGCGCAGGTTGCGTTCCTGCGCGATGGCGAGGAAACAGCTCACATGCCGGAAACGGATGCGAGAGGAGACCTGACGCTCCGCCGAGACGATTGTGGGTGTGTGCCCATCGGCGTTCGATTTCATAACGTGTGGTTATCGATTTAGTGATAACAAGTCAATTTACTTCACTTTATCTCAAATATAAAGTGTGGATGTCGCTGCATCACTGTCGGTGCAGCCACTTGATAGGGTTCACAGGAGACAAGCCCATGCAAATCCCAGCCGCTCCCACCAGCCGCGTGGCCCACGGGGAATTCGCGCAGCGCGATACCACGCAGCAGCCTCCGGCCTGCACGCCGATCTACAAGACCAGCGTGCTGCGCTCGCCGCGCAATGCACTGATTTCCACGGTCAACACCCTGTCGGAGATCACCGGCCCGGTGTTCCTGCCGCAGGAACTCGGCCCCCTGGATAACGACCTGATCATGAACTTTGCCAAGGGTGGCCTGCCCATCGGTGAACGCGTCATCGTTCATGGATTCGTGCGCGACGAATTCGGCCGTCCGGTGAGGAATGCCCTGGTCGAGGTCTGGCAGGCCAATGCCGGCGGCCGCTATCGCCACAAGAACGACAAGTACATCGCGCCCATCGACCCGAACTTTGGGGGCTGCGGGCGCATGCTGACCGATGACAACGGCTACTACATCTATCGCACCATCAAGCCGGGCCCGTATCCCTGGCGCAACCGCATCAACGAATGGCGGCCTTCGCATATCCACTATTCGCTGAGCGGAGATGGCTGGGCACAGCGCCTGATTACGCAGATGTACTTCGAGGGCGATCCGCTGATCGCACAGTGTCCCATCCTGAAGACCATCCCCAGCGAGGAGCAGATCCGCGGCTTGATCGCCCTGCAGGACACAGCCAACCACGTGCCGCTGGACAGCCGGTGCTACCGCTTCGACATTACGCTGCGCGGCCGCCGCGCCACTCATTTTGAAAACCAGTTGCAGGGAGCCAAGTGATGACGCCGCATCTGCCTTCTTCCATCGTCCACTATCCGGAAACCGCTTCCCAGACGGGCGGCCCATATGTCCATATCGGCCTGGCGCCAAAGCAGGCCGGTTTCGAGATCTTCGAGCACAACTTCGGCAGCGTCTTGGTCACGCCCGAAACACGTGGCGAACGCATCCACATTGAAGGTCGCGTATTCGATGGCTCTGGCTCACTGGTGCGTGACGTCCTGGTCGAGATCTGGCAAGCCAATGCCGAGGGCAAGTATGCGCACCCTGGCGACCTGCAGGACAAGGCCGTTGATCCGACCTTCCGAGGCTGGGGGCGGACAGGCGCTGATTTCGAGACCGGGGTCTATGCCTTTGAGACGATCAAGCCCGGCTCTGCTGCTGGCCGTGGTGGCGCGGTACAGGCGCCACATATCTGCATGGTGCTGTTCGCCCGTGGCATCAATATGGGTCTGCACACCCGACTGTATTTCAGCGATGAGGCCGATGCGAATGGCCATGACCCGGTCCTCAATGGCATCGAATGGGAGGTACGCCGCAAGACTCTGGTGGCACAGCGCGGCGAGCGGGACGGCAAGGTAATTTACACCTTCGATATCCGTTTGCAAGACACGCCAGACGGCGGCGAGGAAACGGTCTTCTTCGACATCTGAAGTTGGCAGGGCCACAAAGCAAAGCAGCCAGGCTTGCCCTGGCTGTCTTCTATGGACGGCTACCCGCCGTATCAGCACTTGTGGCGCACAAGGGCAATCACATCTAGCCGCGTGGAATTGCCAAAACGGATTGCGCTTGTTGTTGAGATTGGCCGGGCTGTTTCAGCAGCGGCGCACGCTGAAGCAGATTCACGCGGATCTGTGTGCATTCGGATTCGTCGGATCCTATGATCGGTGGCTGCCTTTGCGCGTCGTTAGTGCCAGGAGTTCATCGTCTTTTTCGCTGATTTCGGCTGTGACGCGAGGCCCGTGCGATGACGGCAGCTAGGATGTCCCACAGCATCTGTGCGGGCATACTCAGAGTCATATCGCGGCGACGCGCGAGGAACAGCTCGCGCTCGATGCGCGGCGCCACCAGCGAGATTGCCCTCAGCCCTTTTAGTTGCGACGCGAGCAGGCCCGGCAGGACGGCGATGAAGTGTCCGTGATTTAGATATCCCATCATGGAGGACAAATGGTCGACTTCATTAAACCAGGGCAGCGCAATTTCTGCCTTGTGGAGAACGGGATCGATCTCCTGCCGAGTCGAGCTGGTTGGCTTGAAGGCGAGCACGCGATGCCCCGGCAACTCGTCCCATCGCAAGGTCGCGCGCCGCGCCAGTGGATGATTCTCCGGCAATACCAGCATGAAGGCATCTGTGGCAACCGGTTGCGTTACAAGGTCGCTGTTGGGTTCCCACAGCGTGGTGACGCCAAATTCCACCTCCCTCCCAAGCACCATTGACCTGACACGTGATCCGGCATCGTCCCGCAGGCATACCTGCACATCCGGGGCGCTTCTGTGGAATTCCACGACCGCGGCGGAGAACAGGGAGTGAGCCACGGACGCCATACACCCGACTGTGACCTTCCCGGCCAGGCCCCGGGCGATCCGGGAAGCTTCCTGCAAGCTCTCCTCGAGCGACTCAAGCAAGGGCCGCACTCGTTCCAGCAGCAGCTCGCCCAAGGGCGTCAGAGTCATGCTTCTTGTGGTTCTTTCAACCAAGCGCCCCCCTAAGGCCGCTTCCAGTTTGGCTACCCGCCTGCTTAGCGCAGAGGGGGTGATGGAAAGGGCATCGGCCGCACGATTGAAGCTTCCCAGGCGGGCCAACTCGTGCAATGCGCGCAGGTCATGCAGGTCGTAATTGATTCTCATGAAGCAATAATCATCGAATATTTTGCAATTGACTACATTATGGCCGATCAGGAAGATGGCGCTACCACAACCTCTGGTCTGGGTATGACATCGTCTTGCGTGACCCTTCGTTCTATCGGCAGCTACTTTGTCGGCGGTAGCAATCACAGACTGGAGGGGCTTCCCGTGCAATGCCGACGGATGGTGCTCGGAGGTGAGCCTCGCCGTGTTGACCCGAATGGTGACCATGTCGCAGGTCAGATGTACGTGCAGGCTTTTCGTCTTGCCCTGCCCCGTTCGCCGCTGCCGGTTCTGCTTTGGCATGGCGGCGGCATGACGGGAAGCAACTGGGAAAGCACGCCGGACGGACGGTGCGGCTGGCTCTGGCGTTTCCTGAGTGCGGGCTACGACGTACTCGTTTCGGACGCCGTAGAGCGGGGGCGGTCGTCCTGGGCAATGTATCCCCAAATCTATGCGGAACCGCCGATGTTCCGGAGCAAGGAGGAGGCCTGGCGGATGTTTCGCATCGGTCCTCCCGGTGGGTACGTAAGCGATCCTGCACATCGGCAGGTGTATCCGGGTCAACAGTTCCCGACGGACTTCTTTGACGAGTTTGCCAAGCAGTGGGTGCCGCGTTGGGCCGACCACGAGGACATGACCCTGAGCGCCTACAGCGCCCTGGTGGAGAGGACCGGCCCCTGCATTGTGGTGGCGCACAGTCAGGGTGCGGGTTTCGCGGTTGCGGTAGCACAGAGGCACCCCGACATCGTACGTGCCGTCATCGCCATTGAGCCCGGCGGCATGCCGGAGACGCGTGGCGGGTCCCTTCCGCCTCACCTGATCGTGTGGGGCGATCACTTCCGGCAACCAGATCCTGTCTGGCAGGGCTACCGCGCGTTGGCGGACAACTATGCTGCCCATGGAAACAGATTGCCAAGCAATTGCTTCGAGACCCTGATTCTGCCGCTGGCGGGGTATCGAGGTAACTCGCATTTCCCGATGCTCGATCGCAATAGCGATGCGATAGCTGACCTGCTGCTCGAGTGGCTCCGGAAGCAGTCCCTTTGAATCGCTCATGATATCTAAGCAAAGGCCATGATCATAAGACGGTTTGCCCGAGTCGCCGCGGCATGTACCTTGACACTGCTCGCGATACAAAACGCGTTCGCAGAGGACGCCTTTCCGTCCAGGACGATCAAGTTGGTGGTTTCCTATGGTGCCGGAGGCTCTCTGGATGCGATGGCGCGCGTGCTTGCCACTGAGCTTGGGAAGCTTGTTGAGCAGCCTGTAGTGGTGGAGAACATTGCTGGTGCAGGTGGCACGCTAGGCGTCAGACGAGTCGTGGACGCGGCGCCCGATGGATACACGCTTCTGATGGGAGTGACGTCGGATGTCGCGCTAGCGCCATCATCCAATCCGACCGTGAAGTATAGGGCGGGAGACCTGCAAGCAGTCGCCAAGGTCGGCACGAGTGGCATCGTAATGATAGGACGGCCCGGGCTCACCGCAAATACGCTGGCTGAGTTGATCGGTCTCGCTCGAAGTCAGCCTGGGACGTTGCGCTATGGCACCTCGGGAGCCGGTTCCTTGCAGCATTTGGCAATGGAAACACTGAAGCTCAAGACGGGCGTCAACATTCCGTTCATACCATACAAGAGCGCAACACAGGTAGTGGCCGACGTGATCGGCGGCCACCTCGATCTGGGCGTCGTTGGGCTGCCGGCCGTGTTGCCTCATATCTCGGGAGGCAAGGTAAAGGCGTTTGCCATTCTCAGTCGTCAGAGGGATGCGGGTAACAGGAATATTCCGGCGGCCGCGGAGATGCCTGCACTTCAGGCGCTCGACTTTAACCTGTGGACAGGCATCTTTGCACCGAGGGGAACACCCACTCTCATTGTCGACAAGCTAAATGCCAGCATCGCAGCTGCGCTCAGTCGTCCGGAGCTTGTCGAGAAGTATTCGCAGATGGGGGTTGAGATCGCCGCGCCGGCTACGTCTCAGCAGTTTTCGCAGTATGTGGCTGCGGAAGAACGAAAGCTTAGAGTGGCATATGAGAGAAGTGGAATCAAGGAGCACTAGCTGGGCGCGGGCAGGCGCAAGCGCGGCTGCGAGCGACCATTTGGCGGAAAGCTATGCTTGAAAAGCCAGAGATATATGCCGAGATGTTCATTGCGAGCGACGCGGAGGATTTTGCAACGCGTCTTCGACCGATCTGGGGAAACGTTGCGATCGACTCGGGGAGCGAAGATCATCTTGACGTGCGGCTGGCGTCCAGTCTCGCTGGGGGCGCGGTGACGCATCGAATCCAGACGACAACCGGCGTTCAATTCCGATTTGACAGGCAGTTCGACGGCTACGCGCTGGTGGTGCTCCATGAAGGCGGCCTGCGGGCCAGGGTTGGGCAACAGGATCGCGCCTGGTCGGCAGGCGCTTGCGCAGTTCTGGATGCGACACAGGTCAGCCAATGGCAGTGGCAGGCCGGCAGCTACGACATGCTGCTGGTCTCGGCGGGCGATATCGCGCAGCGGCTTTCGAGCCTGCTGGAAGCACCCATGATGCGCCCTTTGATGTTCCAGGCCGAGGTCTCCCCGGAGTCGAACGGGGTGAGATTGGGCCGCGCCGTGGTGCAGATGATGCAATTGTGCTTTGGCGATGACAGATCCAGGGTAACGGCGATGGCCACGGCGGCCAGCATACGTGACGTTGCCGTGGGGGCATTCCTGGAGGGCTTGCCGCACAATTACTCCGACAGGCTGGTAGTCAAGGCGACAGGACCATCACCACGGCACGTAAGATCCGCGATTGAGTTCATCCATGCCTATGCGCGGGACAGCATTCTCGTCGAGGATATTGCCAAGGCTGCCGGCGTCAGCGTGCGCGCCCTGCAGGTGGGATTCGCCACGTTCAAGAGCACCACGCCAATGGCGTACTTAAAGCGGGTTAGGCTGGAGGGCGTGCGCAATGAACTCCTGCATAGCGATGATGCGTCGGTTGCCGAAGTCGCGATGCGCTGGGGGTTCAAGCAGCTCGGCATGTTCGCCAAGGTGTATCGCGATGCGTTCGGCGAGCTGCCGTCGCAGACACGTCGGATTGCGAAGAGGGAATAGGGAAGGCTTCAGTCCTGCCGTCGAGGTACACCCACGCGCCGACCGGCATGAAAAAGGAGGTGATCCGCCACATGGAGATATGGAGGTGGCGGGTCGCCTGCCCGTCAACTGCGGGAGATCAACTCCGCAGGCCGAATACTAGGCAGCCGTACCCAGATAACTATCCATCTCCTGGATGGGTAAAAAAATATCTGCGTTAATCATGGATATTATGCGTTATTGGGATACTACGGAGCCGATCCAGATGGTGCATCGGTTTGTCCGAGAATCGCTGCGCAGACGACAATATGCTGTGGCTGTCGAGTTGGATTTTTCCCTCCTGGGCGGTCAGTTCGCGTGTCCCTCTGAGCATCCTGCGGAGTTCTACGCTGTGGTGCGCGACTTTTGATCCGTCTCATTCGCGAGCCGGCTAAGAGGAGCCGAAGAGGGGGCACCACTTTAGTCGTTGCGGGATACCCAAAGGAATTTCCATGCTCTATCAACTCTACGAAACGCAGCGCTCGCTGGCGGAGCCGGTGACCGACCTCGCTCGAGTCGTCTCCAAGCTCTATGCTCAAGGTGCTGTCTTCGGACAGTTGCCTTTGGCACAGCGCCTGGCGGCGGGATACGATCTTCTCTATCGCCTGGGCAAGGGCTACGAAAAGCCCGAGTTCGGCATCCAGTCCGTGACGGTGGCCAACGCCAATGTGGTGATCCAGGAAGCCATCGAGATCGACAAGCCGTTCTGCCAGTTGCGTCGCTTTAAGCGCTTCACCGACGACCCGGACACCCTGCGCATGCTCAAGGACCA
>NZ_JBYOJU010000073.1:0-33817 GCF_057798855.1 Cupriavidus sp. 96C5-1
TAAACTGGTAACGGCAGATGCCTGAATGGGCAAGCGAAATCGTCATTCAGGGGTCATACAATGAAACCACCGTCATTCGCAGCGGCAATGCCGTTCGTGCCGGTAGCGCCAGCAGTTTATTAGAACCACCGCGCCCACCACGAATCCGAAACGTCCCCGATCCTGATAAGCCAGCCCCCCTGCAAGGGGTCGCTTTCTTTTGGTTACTTTTCTTTACGAGTAAAGAAAAGTAACACCTCCATGTGCCCAAGAGCCCGACGCCACTCCGCCTTTAGGCCCTGCAACCCTAAATCAGGTCCCTACAAAATTCCAATAAAACAGAAGCCGCATCACTTAATTTTAAAAAAGCCATTAAACCAGAACGGTTGGATGGCAGTACGTAGAATAAAAAAGATGGAATAAGCCGAACGCATATCAACGTTGTGGGAATCCGACGTTAGCAAGAACACGCTGGATTTTGGCGCACCCACTGGTTTTGTGCTTCATGCAGCACTTATAGAATAAATTCGGGCTTTCCCGCCCTTGCACGCATCGGCAAGCTTTATGCACGGCCAGACAAGCCACGGCAAGGACGCAATGCTAACTTCGCTCTCCATGACAAGGCAGTTGCCAGATGCCCAACCCCACCGGAGACAACGATGAATGCACCCGTAGCAGCCCGCGGCCTGGACCAGGCCATCCGCAATGCCATGCTGATCGACGGCGAGTGGCGCCAGGCCGCGTCCGGCGAGACCTTCGCCGTGTTCGATCCCGCTACCGGCGAGGAGATCGCGCGCGTGCCGGCGGGCGCGGCGGCGGATATCGATGCCGCCGTCGCTGCTGCCGGACGCGCCTTTGCCAGCGGCCCGTGGCGCGCCATGATGCCGGCCCAGCGCGAGCGCCTGCTGCTCAAGCTGGCCGACCTGGTGGAGCAGCATGGCGACGAACTGGCTCGTCTTGAAACCCTGAACAACGGCAAGCTGCTGGCCTTCTCGCAAGGGTTGGAAGTGGGCGGCAGCGCGCAATGGCTGCGCTATATGGCCGGCTGGGCCACCAAGATCGAAGGCAGCACGCTGGACGTGTCGGTGCCGTTCCCGCCGGGCACGCGCTACAGCGCCATGACGCGGCGCTCGCCGGTGGGCGTGGTGGGCGCCATCGTGCCGTGGAATTTTCCCTTGCTGATGGCGGTCTGGAAGATCGCGCCGGCGCTGGCCTGCGGTTGCACGGTGGTGCTCAAGCCCGCCGAGGAAACGCCGCTGACCGCGCTGCGGCTGGCCGAACTGGCGCTGGAGGCGGGTTTCCCGGCCGGCGTGCTCAACGTGGTGACCGGTGACGGCGTGCCCGGCGCGGCGCTGGTCGCGCATCCCGGCGTCAACAAGATCACCTTCACCGGCTCCACCGAGGTGGGCCGCCTGATCGGGGCGCGCTGCGGCCAGGATATCCGCCGCGTTTCGCTGGAGCTGGGCGGCAAGAGCCCGGTGATCGTGCTGGACGATTGCGATCCGGCGCATGCCATCCAGGGCGCGGCCGGCGCCATCTTCCTCAACCAGGGCCAGGTCTGCACGGCCGGCTCGCGCCTGTACGTGGCGCGCCGGCACTACGACCAGGTGGTCGAAGGGCTGGGCAAGGTGGCGAACGCCACGGTGCTGGGTTCCGGCCTCGATCCGGCCAGCCAGATGGGGCCGCTGGTGTCGGCACGCCATCGCGACAAGGTGATGGGGCTGATCGGTACCGGCCGCAGCGAAGGCGCGGAGATCGTGGCGGGTGGCGATGCGCTGGACCGGCCCGGCTACTTCGTCCGGCCCACGGTGGTGGCCAATGCGGCATGCAAGGACCTGACGCTGGTGCGCGAGGAAGTCTTCGGGCCGGTGGTGGTGGCCATGCCGTTCGACGATCCCGAGGCCGTGCTGGCCGAGGCCAACCGCTCGGAGTACGGCCTGGGCGCCAGCATCTGGAGCAACGACCTGCGCGCGGTGCAGCGCCTGGTCGACGGGCTGGATGCCGGCACGGTCTGGGTCAATACGCACAATATCGTCGATCCCAATATGCCGTTCGGCGGCTACAAGGCTTCCGGGGTCGGGCGCGAGCATGGCCGCTCGGCCATCGAGGCCTACACCGAGATCAAGTCGGTCTGCATCGCTTACTAAAGCGAAGACGGCAGCGAACCGCATCGATCCGCCGCGCTTGCCGCCTGGCAGCGCGGCGGCTTCCTTGCGTCTCGACACCCAATGTCCTGTTATATCAAGCCGAGGATCGTCGGGGTAATCCCGGGTGTGTAAAACGCACGCGCTCGCGCCATTCTTAGGCTTTGCAAATCCCGTGGCACGGGCCGGCCATCGCCGGCGTGCCGTTGGGCAGACGCTGGCACGGAACCAGCCTGGCGTTCCCCGCAAAAGAAGCAAGAAGAAATAAGAAAGAGGAGACACAATGAGCCACCAATCCAAGCGGGTTTTCTCCTGCGGCCAGGGCGCCGCGCCGCGCGCGGGCAATCAACGCCGCTTGCCTCGCGCGATGGCCGTCTTTGCGGTGGGCCTGGCCGTGGCCTCGCTGGCGGCCGCCCAGGCCAAGGCGCCCGGCAAGGTGGCGAGCGCCGACCATATCCGTGCCGTGACCCGAAGCGTGGATGGCGCCTTTATCGAAGCCAACGCCGCCAACACGCCCGACTGGCCCAGCTATGGCCTGGACTACGCGGAAACCCGCTTCAGCCGGCTCTCGCAGATCAACGCGGACAATGTGAAGGACCTCGGGCTGGCCTGGTCCTATGACATGGAATCCACGCGCGGGGTGGAAGCCACGCCGCTGGTGGTGAACGGCATCATGTACGTCAGCGCCTCGTGGAGCGTGGTGCATGCCATCGATACCCGCACCGGCAAGCGCATCTGGACCTTCGATCCCAAGGTCGACAGGTCGATCGGCTACAAGGGCTGCTGCGACGTTGTCAATCGCGGCGTGGCGCTCTACCAGGGCAAGGTGTTCGTCGCCTCCTACGATGGCCGCTTGATCGCGGTCGATGCCGGCACCGGCCGCAAGCTGTGGGAAAAAGACACCATCATCGACCGCAGCCACTCCTACACCATCACCGGCGCGCCGCGCGTGTTCAAGGGCAAGGTCATCATCGGCAATGGCGGCGCCGAGTACGGCGTGCGCGGCTATATCACTGCCTACGATGCCAACAGCGGCGAGCAGAAATGGCGCTGGTTCACCGTGCCGGGAGATCCCGGCAAGCCGTTCGAGGACGAGTCGATGGCCAAGGCGGCCAAGACCTGGGACCCGGCCGGCAAATGGTGGGAAGCCGGCGGCGGCGGCACCGCCTGGGATACGCTGGCCTTCGACCCGGAACTCAACCTGATGTACGTGGGCACGGGCAATGGCTCGCCCTGGTCGCGCAGCAAGCGCAGCCCGGCCGGCGGCGATAACCTGTACCTGGCCTCCATCGTCGCGCTCGACCCGGATACCGGCAGGTACGTCTGGCACTACCAGGAAACCCCCGGCGACAACTGGGACTACACCTCCACCCAGCCCATGATCCTGGCCGACCTGAACATCGGCGGCAAGGCGCGCAAGGTGATACTGCACGCGCCCAAGAACGGTTTCTTTTTCGTCATCGACCGCACCAACGGGCAGTTCATCTCGGCCAGGAACTTCGTCGATGTGAACTGGGCCACCGGCTACGACCAGAACGGCCGCCCCATCGAATTGCCGGAAGCGCGCGCCGGCGACAAGCCGTATGACGCCATCCCCGGCCCCTATGGCGCGCACAACTGGCATCCGATGTCGTTCAATCCGCAGACCGGCCTGGTCTACCTGCCGGCCCAGCATGTGCCGCTGAACCTGATGGACGACAAGAACTGGACCTTCAACGGCAAGCAGCCCGGCCAGCCGCACGGCAACGTGGGCTGGAACACCGCGAAATTCCTCAATGTCGAAGCGCCGGCCAGCAAGCCGTTTGGCCGCCTGATCGCCTGGGACCCCGTGCAGCAGAAGGCGGTCTGGACCCAGGAGCAGGTCTCGCCGTGGAATGGCGGCACGCTGACCACGGCCGGCAACCTGGTGTTCCAGGGCACCGCCGATGGCCGCTTCATCGCCTACAACGCCACCACCGGCGCCAAGCTGTGGGAATCGCCCACCGGCACCGGCGTGATTGCCGCGCCGGTGAGCTATATGGTCGACGGCAAGCAGTATGTGTCGGTCGCGGTCGGCTGGGGCGGTGTCTACGGGCAAGCCCAGCGCGCCACCGAGCGGCAGGGGCCGGGCACGGTCTACACTTTCGCGGTGGGCGGCAAGGCGCCGCTGCCGGCCTTCGTGCAGTACCGCGCGGGTGAACTGCTGTCGGGCGTGAAGTACGACCCGGCCAACGTGGCGGCCGGCACGGCGCTCTACGTCAGCAACTGCGTGCTCTGCCACGGTGTGCCTGGCGTGGACCGCGGCGGCAATATCCCCAACCTCGGCTATATGAATACCGCCTACATCCAGAACCTGGACAAGTTCATCTTCAAGGGGCCCGCCATGGCACGGGGCATGCCGGACTTCAGCGGCAGGCTGAGCATGGAGGACGTCGAGAAGATCAAGGCCTTCATCCAGGGGACGGCCGACGCGATCCGGCCCAAGTAGGCCGCGGGGCCAGGGGGCGGCACCGCTGGAAGCCATCCGATCGATGGCCCCATCGATCCATCGATCCATCGATCCATCGATTCATCATCTGACGGGAGGAGTATGGCAGGCATCAACGGCGGCGCGCGAAGCCGGAGACAGGGTTCCGGACTGGCTTCCCGCCGGCTGTGCTACGTGGCGGCCGCCATGTTCGCCACCGGGCCGGGCGTTGCACCGGCCGAGGAAACGCTCCCCGACGTAGTGGTGAGCGCCAGCCGGGCCGAGCAAAAGCGCTTCGACGCGCCAGCCGCGATCGATAGCGTTGCCGTCGATTCGCTGGCCGCGCCAGGTCCCCTGATCAATCTGTCCGAGTTGCTGACTGGCGTGCCCGGCGTGGCGGCGCGCGAGCGCCAGAACTACGCGCAAGACCTGCAGCTCGCGGTGCGGGGCTTTGGCAGCCGCTCCACCTTCGGCGTGCGCGGCGTGCGGCTGTTCGTCGACGGCATTCCGGCCACCATGCCGGACGGGCAGGGCCAGGCCGCCACCGCCGATCTCACCAATGCCAGCCGCATCGAGGTCTTGCGCGGGCCCTTTGCCCAGCTCTATGGCAACGCCTCGGGCGGGGTGGTGCAGATCTTCACGCCCGATCCGCCCAAGGCGCCGATGGCGCGCGCCACCTCCGGCCTTGGTTCGGATGGGCAGTGGATGGCCGGCGTGACGGTGGGCGGCGGCAATGACAGGATTGGCGCCGTACTGGACGCCTGGACCTTCGATACCGACGGCTATCGCGACCACAGCGCGGCGCGGCGCCGCCAGCTCAATGCCAAGGTGGTGGCCGAGCCGGTGGCTGGCACCAAGGTCACCGCGCTGTTCAACAGTTTCAGCCAGCCGCTGGCGCAGGACCCGCTCGGCCTGACGCGGGCGCAGGCCGACGCCAACCCGCGCCAGGCGGTGGCGCTGGCCAGCCAGTTCAATACCCGCAAGACCGTCGACCAGAACCAGGGCGGCGTGCTGGTGGAGCAGCGGCTGAGCGAAAAGGACAGCCTCGAATTCCGCATCTACGGCGGTACCCGCCAGCTGACCCAGTACCTGGGTTTCAGCGGCATCGCGCCGAGCTCGGCGGGCGGCATTGTCGATATCGACCGTACTTACGGCGGCGGTGCGCTCTCCTGGCACCACAACACCACGCTGGCCGGGCTGCCGCTGACGTGGAGCGCCGGGGCCGATGCCGACGCCATGCGCGATGCCCGCACCGGCTATGTCAACCAGAACGGTACGCAGGGCGCCCTGCGCCGCGACGAAACCGACAAGGCGCGCAGCCTGGGCGCCTTTGCCCAGTTCGACTGGACCTGGCACCCCGCGTGGCGCCTGGTGGGCGGCGTGCGCGCCAGCCAGGTCCGGCTGCGCATCGACGATCATTTCGTCACCGCCGCCAGTCCCGACGACAGCGGCACCGCCACGTACAACAACGTGAGCCCGGTGCTGGGCGTGGTCTGGCAGGGGCTGGATTCGCTCAATGTCTATGCCAACCTGGGCCGCGGCTTCGAGACGCCGACGCTGACCGAGGTGGCCTACGGTCCTGGCGGCACCGGCACCAACCTTGGCCTGCAGCCATCCAGCAGCCGCCAGGGCGAGCTTGGCGTCAAGTGGCAAGCCAATGGCCAGCGCCTGGAGGCTGCCTTGTTCGATGCCGGCAGCCATAACGAGATCGTGCCGCTATCCAACGACAACGGCCGCAGCGTCTACCAGAATGTCGGCGGCGTGCGCCGGCGCGGGCTGGAACTGGGCTGGCACGGCGCCTTCGGCCCGGGGCAGCGGTTCGGCACCGGCCTGGCCTATACCTGGCTCGATGCTTCCTTTGGCGACGCCTTCCGCAATGCGCAAGGGCAGACCGTCGCCGCCGGCAACCGCCTGCCCGGCACCGCCCGCCATAGCCTGAGCGCCGAGGCGACTTACCGGCCGCTGGCCGGGCTGACGCTGGGGGTGGAGATGCGGGTGGAAGGGCGGGTCTTCGCCGATGACCTGAACACCCAGGCCGCGCCGGGCTACGCCAGCTTCAACCTGCGTGCCGGCTATGCCTTCCGCGTGGGCAAGGTGCGCTGGTTCGCGTTTGGCCGCATCGACAATCTCGCCGACCGGCGCTACATCGGCTCGGTGATCGTCAATGAAAGCAATGGGCGGTACTTCGAGCCGGCGCCGGGAAGGCGGTTTTTTGTGGGGCTGAGGGCGGAGATCTGAGACGCATCCAGCGGGCATGCGGGTGGTTCCGCCACCGGTTCGCGGCAAAATCACCCCGCACGGCCGCCGCCGCGATTTGGCTCGGCTACACTGTCACGGTGCCTGGCCCGGCAGCGGCGTTTCGCGCCTCTGCAGGGCGCGCCCACGAACGCTCATCCTCATGCAAGACACCGCCCTGGCCCCCGCCGACGACCGCAACCGCAACATCATGCTGTGGGTAGTGGCGGTCGGCTTCTTCATGCAGACGCTGGATTCCACCATCGTCAACACCGCCTTGCCTTCGATGGCCAGAAGCCTGGGCGAGAGCCCGCTGCGCATGCAGTCGGTCATCATCGCGTACTCCCTGACGATGGCGGTGATCATCCCGGCCTCGGGCTGGCTGGCCGACCGCTTCGGCACACGCACCATCTTCCAGACCGCCATCGGCTTGTTCGTCGCCGGCTCGCTGGCCTGCGCGTATTCCAGCAGCCTGACCATGCTGGTGGCCGCGCGCGTGCTGCAGGGCGTGGGCGGCGCCATGCTGCTGCCGGTGGGTCGGCTGGCGGTGCTGCGGACCTTCCCGCGCGACCAGTATCTGCAGGCGCTCAGCTTCGTCGCCATTCCGGGCATGGTCGGCCCGCTGATCGGCCCGACCCTGGGCGGCTGGCTGACCCAGACGTTTTCCTGGCACTGGATCTTCCTGATCAACGTGCCGGTGGGGGCGCTGGGCGGGCTGGCCACCCTGCGCTACATGCCCAACAGCCGGCTGCACGGCGTGGCGCCGTTCGATATCAGCGGCTACCTGTTCCTGGCCATCGCCATGCTGACCCTGTCATTCTCGCTGGATGGCCTGGCCGAGCTGGGCTTCCAGCACGCCACGGTGCTGATGCTGCTGATCGCCAGCATGGCCTCGCTGACCGCCTATGTGCTGCACGCCACGCGCCGCCGGCGCCCGCTGTTCGCGCTCAGGCTGTTCCGCATCCATACCTTCAGCGTGGGCCTGCTGGGCAATCTCTTCGCGCGCATCGGCAATGGCGCCATGCCGTTCCTGATCCCGCTCACGCTGCAGGTCAGCCTGGGCTATTCGCCGTTCGAGGCGGGCATGATGATGCTGCCGATCACCGCGGCGGGCATGGCCTCCAAGCGCCTCGCCACCGGGCTGATCCAGCGCCATGGCTATCGCAAGGTGCTGGTGACCAATACCTTCATGGTGGGGCTGGCGATGGCATCGTTCTCGCTGATCTCGCCGACCCAGCCGCTGGCGCTGGTGCTGGTGCAGCTGGCCGTTTTCGGCGCCCTCAACTCGATCCAGTTCACCGCCATGAACACGGTCACGCTGAAGGACCTCGGCACCGCCGGGGCCAGCGGCGGCAACAGCATGCTGTCGATGGTGCAGATGCTGTCGATGAGCCTGGCCGTGACCTCGGCCGGCGCGCTGCTGGCGACCTTCCAGGGCAGCTTCAGCCGGCACGGCGCCATCAGCGCGCTGCCGGCTTTCCATGCCACCTTCATCTGCGTGGGGCTGATCACCTCGGCCTCCGCGTGGATCTTCCTGCAGCTTTCCCCGGACGTCGCCCGTCCCGCCGGCAAGGGCGTGCAAGACGCTACCGAGATGTAAGGCCGGGATATTGCCCGGCGCCAACGTCCTGCACTATCCCCGTTTGCCAGGCACCTGCCCGCGTGCCCGTGCGGCGGCGCGCTCGCGCAGGTCCTGCGCAAAGGCTTCCGCGGCCGCCCCGGGTTCGCGGCTGCCCTGGCGCAGCAGCCCGACGGGCTCCTCGCTGCCCTGGCCCGAGATTGGCAGCAGTACCAGCTCGCCGCTATCCAGCGCCTGGCGCATGGCGCAGCGCGGCGCCAGCCAGACCGCGTCGGACTTGAGCGCGATCAGCTGGCCCAGGTAGGCGTCCGAGGTTTCCATCGTGCCCGGCGGCAGCACGAAACCGTGTCGGGCCAGCAGGCTTTCCGTGCTGTGGCGCGGCACCGAGCCTTGCGCCGGTACGATCAGCGGGCAGGCCATCACCTCCGCCATGGCGGCATGGGTGGCCGCCAGCGCATGGCCCTTGCGCACCGCCAGCAGCAGCGGCTCGGTATCGAGCATTTCAAACCACAGTCCTTCCATTACCGCCGGATCGTCCATGCGGCCGATGACGATATCCAGCACGTCGGCCTTCAGCCATTCGATCAGGGTGCGGTTCATGCCGGTCTGCACCGCCAGGCCGACCTCCGGGTGCGCGCGGCGGAATGCCAGCACGGCTTCCTGGAGCAGGTCGGGCACCACGCTGGGGAGGGCGCCTACCCTGAGCTGCTGGCGCCCCGCGGTGCCGGTGCCGCTGACGCTGTCGGCGGCCTCGTCGAGGTCCCCCAGCACCCGCAGCGCGTGGCGCAGGAAGCGCTGGCCAAGTTCGGTCAGGTCGGTCCCGGAACGCCCGCGGACCAGCAAACGTGCGTCAAGCAGCGCTTCCAGCTCGCTCAGCGTCTTGGATACCGCGGGCTGGCTCAGTCCCAACTGCTCACCGGCCAGGCCCAGGTGCTGGGTTTGCGCCACCGCGACGAAACAATGCAGGTGGCGCAGGCGGACGCGGCTGCGAAAGGCGGGTTGCATAGCAAAAAGTTATCTAAATGGGCGAAAAACTCAATTTACAGCAGTTCTCTTCGCAAATAAAGTAATGAAAATTCTTACGCAAGGAGACGCGCACCATGGCTGATTCGCCTACCAAGCTGCCGCCCGGACTGGCGCAGTACCGCCGCCCGTACTGGGATACCCAGCCCGAATACCGCTTCGATCCCTATACCTCCACCCAATTGCGCTCGCCAGACCAGCCCCTGGTGACGCTGCCGCAGACGCTGTCCGAGGTGACCGGCCCGCTGTTCGGCGCCGAGTTCGTGCGCAACGGCGATAGCGACCTCACCGCCGGCCACGCCGGCGAGCCCATTGGCGAACGCATCCTGGTGAGCGGCCGTGTGCTCGACGAGAACGGCCGCCCCGTGCGCAATGCGCTGATCGAGGTGTGGCAGGCCAACGCCGCCGGCCGCTACGTGCACAAGCGCGACCAGCACGACGCACCGCTGGATCCGAACTTCACCGGCGAAGGCCGCGCGGTGACCGACGACCAGGGCCGCTACCAGTTCAAGACCATCAAGCCCGGCGCCTATCCCTGGCGCAACCACCACAATGCATGGCGTCCGCAGCATATCCATTTTTCGCTGTTCGGTAATGCCTATGCCACGCGGCTGGTGACGCAGATGTACTTCCCCGGCGATCCGCTGCTCGCCTTCGATCCCATCTACAACTGCGTGCCGGACGAGAAGGCGCGCGCGCGCCTGGTGGCCGCCTTCGACTGGGAAACCACGATGCCCGAGTACGCGCTCGGCTATCGTTTCGATATCGTGCTGCGTGGCCGCGATGCCACGCCGATGGAGTAAGCCATGTTGTACGCCACCGCATCCCAGACCGTCGGTCCCTACCTGCATATCGGCCTGTCCGGCCTTGACTGCGCCGACCTGACCGCCGAGGCGCCTGCCCTGGCCGGCGAGCGCATCGTGATCGAAGGCCGCGTGCTCGACGCCCGCGGCGAGCCCGTGCCCGACGGCATGGTGGAAATCTGGCAGGCCAACCCGGCCGGCCGCTACCGCCATCCCGACGATGCGCGTGAAGGCGCGGAACCGGCACTGGTGCCTGGTTTCACCGGTTTTGGCCGGGTGCCGACGCAGCCGGACGGCAGCTTCCGCTTCGTCACCGTCAAGCCGGGCGCCGTGCCGGGCCCCGATGGCAAGCCGCAGGCGCCGCATATCGTGGTGTCGCTGTTCATGCGCGGCCTGCTCAAGCACCTGACCACGCGCCTATACTTCCCGGACGAAGCGCAGGCCAACGCCAGCGACTGGGTCCTGTCGCAGGTGCCGGCCGAGCGCCGCCAGACGCTGGTGGCGCAGCCAGCCGGCGCGGGCAAGCTGCAATGGCAGGTGGTGCTGCAGGGCGAGGACGAAACGGTCTTCTTCAGCATCTGACCCTGGCCGCCGAGGCAGGGCGCAACGCGCATGCAGGCGCGCCGCGCGCCCCCAGGCCCCGGGCCCCCGCCGGGCAGGGGGCGGGCCCCGGGGGGGTGCCAGTCCGATGCGAAGCTGAATCGATGCCCACTTCATCCCGACTGACCGACCCGATGTTCGGCAGCGCCGCCACGCTGGCCGCCTTCTCCGATGCCGGCACGGTGCAGCGCATGCTCGACTTCGAAGCCGCGCTGGCGCGTGCCGAAGCCCGCTGCGGCGTGATTCCCGAGGACGCGGCCGAGATCATCGCCGCCACCTGCCGGGCCGACGAGATCGACCTGGACGCACTGGCCGCCGCCGCCGTGGCGGCCGGCAACCTTGCCATTCCCCTGGTCAGGCAGCTCACCGCCCGCGTGAAGAGCCGCGACGAGCAGGCCGCGCGCTACGTGCACTGGGGCGCCACCAGCCAGGACGCGATCGACACCGGCATGGTGCTGCAACTGCGTGAGGCGCTGCAGGCCATCGACACCGACCTGCACGCGCTGGGCGATGCCTGCGCGGCGCTCGCCACGCGGCACCGCAATACGCCGATGGTGGCGCGCACCTGGCTGCAGCACGCCTTGCCCACCACCTTTGGCCTGAAGGCGGCCGGCTGGCTCGACGCGCTGCGCCGCGACCGGCGCCGGCTGGGCGCGACGCGCGCGCAGGCCGCCGTGCTGCAATTCGGCGGCGCCGCCGGCACGCTGGCCAGTCTTGGCGCCGCGGCGCCGGCCGTGATCGCGGCGCTCGGCCGCGAGCTGTCGCTGGAAGTCCCCGCCGCGCCGTGGCATGCCTGCCGCGACCGCCTGGTCGAGGTAGCCACCACGCTCGGCATGCTCACCGGCACGCTGGGCAAGATCGCCCGCGACATCGCGCTGATGATGCAGACCGAGGTGGCCGAGGTCGCCGAACCCGCCAGCCCGGGGCGCGGCGGCTCCAGCACCATGCCGCACAAGCGCAACCCGGTGGGCTGCGCCGCAGTACTGACCGCCGCCGTGCGCGTGCCGCCGCTGGTCGCCACCATGCTGGCCGGCATGGTGCAGGAGCACGAGCGCGCGCTGGGTGGCTGGCAGGCGGAATGGGATACCTTGCCGCAGGTCGTCACGCTGGCCGCGGGCGCGTTGCGGCAGACGCTGGAAGTTGTATCGGGCTTGCAGGTGGATGCCGGGCGCATGCGCGCCAACCTCGATATGACCAACGGCCTGATCCTGGCCGAAGCGGCCATGCTGGAGCTGGGCGGGCGGATCGGCAGGCTGCCGGCGCATCACCTGGTGGAAGGCGCCTGCCGGCGGGCCGTGGCGGAGGGCACCACCCTGCGCCAGGCGCTCGGCGCGACCCTGGCCGAAGCTCCCGCGCATGCCGGCTTGATGGATGCCGCGGCGCTGGACCGGGTTTGCGATCCCGCGAACTATTTCGGGAGCGCGGGTGAGTTCGTCGACCAGGCCCTGGCCGCCTGGCGCGAATCCCGGACCCCGGCGCCAACTCCGATCCCCTGAAAAGCCGTATCTCTCAGCTCAACATCATTCCTCGCCCCTCTGGAGACCACCTTGCCCTTTATCGATCACGCCGGCACGCGGCTGTTCTACACGCTGGAAGGCCCCGATTCCGCCCCAGTCGTCATCTTCTCGAATTCCCTGGGCACCGACCACGGCATGTGGGCGCCGCAGGCCGAGGCGCTGGCCGGCCGCTTCCGGGTGTTGCGCTACGACACGCGTGGCCATGGCCAGTCGGTCTTGCCCCCGGGGCCATGCACCGTTGCCGAACTGGGCAGCGACGTCATCGCCCTGATGGATGCCCTGGACATCCGCCAGGCTGCGTTCTGCGGCTTGTCGATGGGCGGCCTCACCGGCATGTGGCTGGGCGTGAACGCGCCGCAGCGCTTCACCCGCATCGTGCTGGCCAATACCGCGCCCAGGATCGGCACGCCCGAGGCGTGGAACACGCGCATCGAAGGCGTCATGCGCGACGGCATGGCGCCGCTGGTGGATGGCTCGCTGCAGCGCTGGTTCACGCCGGCCTTCGTCAGCGCCGCCGGCAGCCGGCTGGACGACCTGCGCGCGGTGCTGCGCGGCCTGGATCCGCGCGGCTATTGCGCCAGTTGCGCAGCGGTGCGCGACGCGGACCTGCGCGACGCCGTAAAGACCATTCCGGTGCCGGTGCTGGTGATTGCCGGCAGCGCCGATCCCTCCACCACGGCAGCGGAAGGGCGCGCGCTGGCCGATGCCATTCCCGGTGCGCGCTATCTCGAACTGGCGGCGGCCCACCTGTCCAACCGCGAACAGCCAGCCCGCTTCACCGAGGCGCTGCTGGATTTCCTGGGCAGCGAGTCAAAGCGTCCCGCCAACGACGGCGAGCGCTACCAGGCCGGCCTCGCCGTACGCCGCGCGGTGCTGGGCAGCGCCCACGTGGATCGCTCGCTGGCCAGGCTCAATCCGCTCAACGACGAGTTCCAGAACCTGATCACGCGCTATGCATGGGGCGAGATCTGGACCCGCGAAGGCCTGCCGCGCCATTCGCGCAGCCTGATCACCATCGCCATGATGGTGGCGCTCAACCGCAACGAGGAGCTCAAGCTGCATCTGCGCGCCGCGGCAAACAACAAGGTGAGCCGCGACGAAATCAAGGAAGTGCTGCTGCAGACCGCGATCTATTGCGGGGTGCCGGCGGCCAACTCGGCCTTCCATCTGGCCGAGGAAGTGTTTGCCGCGGTGGATGCGGAGGGCGGCGGCGAAGCCGCCAAGGGCTGAGTTCGGCCCAGCATTGGCCTGGAAGTGCCGGGTGCTGGCCCGGCGCATCCAGGCCGACGCGCGCAGTGCTTATGCGAGAACCACCGGCTGCAGGCCGATGCCCATGGCGGCCAGCATCGAACGGAATGCCGGTGCCGAATGCGTTTCGTTTTCCGTGACGGCGCAAACCACGCGGCCGGTGCCGGCCGTCGTCCAGGGTTCGAGCGCTTCGATGGCGGCCGGCGCGGGGTCGACGAAGGTCTTGCCGGGAAACCGTTCCTGGAAGTAGCCGGCCAGCCACGGCAGGTGCGTGGACGACAAGGTGAAGACGTCGATCTCCGGCTGCGCGGCCAGGATCGCGCCCAGGAAGGCATCGACCGCGGCGGCCGTGCGCGGCCGCTCGGTCAGGAAGGCGCCGGACTCCACCAGGTCGACCAGCGCCGAGGCATTGAACGGCGTCACCCGCCCGCGCCCACGGCTCTGCCCGGCGATGTACTCGCCAAGCTCGGGACTCTCCACCATCGAACGTACGCCCAGCACGCCGATATGCCTGGACTCCGATAACGCCAGGGCCTCGGCAACCGGCGGCACCACGCCGAACAGCGGCACGCCGGCGGCGCGGCGTAAATCGTCCAGCACAGTGACCGACGGCGCGTTCGATGCCATCAGGATGGCGCTCGCGCCGAGCGCCCGCAGGCGCTGCACGGCTTGAGCGGTGACCGCGAGCAAGGCTTGCCGGTTCTTGCCGCCATAGGGAAAGCTGGCGCGGTCGGCCAGGTAGATCAGGTCCTGCCGCGGAAAACGCTGCTGCAGGAGTTTGACGGCGGCATAGCTGCCGATGCCGGCATCGAACACGGCGATCGGGCGGTGAAGCGTCGCAAAGGATTCCATGGGTGTCCCGGAAGATAGGCCGGCAAGGACTATCGCGCCGAATCGGTACAATGAAAAGAACCAAAATACCGATTTTTCATTAGGCCATTTATATTTATGCCGAAGATGCGCGACGCCGAGGTGCCCGACCTGGCAGTGCCACCGCGTGATACCGGGGAATCCAAGCAGGCCTGGGTCTACCGCGGCATTCGCCAGGCTATCTTGGGCGGCAGCCTGCCGCGTGGCGCACGGCTGCCATCCACGCGTTCGCTGGCCGCGCGCTGGGCGGTGTCGCGCGGCATCGTCGAGCTGGCGTTCGAGCAGTTGCGGCTGGAGGGCTATATCGCAAGCCGCGTCGGATCGGGCTCGCGGGTGAGCGCCCGGCTCCCGGAGGATTTTTCCCTGCGCGCAACCGCGCCCGCACGGGTGCCGCCTGTCGATGTCGCGGTGCCGGCAGTAGCCGGCGCAGTGTCTCCGACGCGTGTCGCCGCCGGCCTGCCTTTCGTTGCCCGCCTGGCCGATCCCGCCTTGTTCCCGCTCGATGAATGGCGCAGCCATGTCAGCCGCGCACTGCGCTCGCTCACCGCGCAGCAGCTTGGCGATGACGATCCCTGCGGCGCCCTCTCCCTGCGCCGGGAAATCGCTGCCTATCTGCTGGCCACGCGCGGCATACGGTGCGACGCGGAGCAGGTCATGATCGTGACCGGCATCCGGCAAGCCATCGACCTGACCGCGCGGGTGGTGCTGCAAGGGGAGGGCCGCGTATTGCTGGAGGATCCCGGCTATCTCTCGGCGGTGCCGCTCTTCAGCCTGTCATCGCATCGCGTGTCGCCGGTGCCGGTCGATGAGGAGGGGATCTCGATGGAGGCCGTCCACCGCCACGCGGATGCCGCGCTGGTGTATGTCACGCCCGCCCACCAGGCGCCGCTGGGCCTGACCATGTCGGTGAGCCGGCGGCTGGCGCTGCTCGGCTGGGCGCGGGCACATGATGCCTGGGTGCTGGAGGACGACTACGACAGCGAATTCAACTACAGCCGTGCGCCGCTGCCCGCGCTCAAGGCGCTGGACGACGGCGGCCGCGTGATCCACTGCGGCAGTTTCAACAAGAGCCTCTATGCCTCGCTGCGGATCGGCTATGTGATGATGCCGGATGCGCTGCGTCCGGCCCTGCGCCAGCTGCGCGCCACCACCTGCCGCGCGAACAGCCTGGTGGAGCAGCTTGCGCTGGCCTCCTTCATGCGCGCCGGCGGCTTGTCGCGCCACCTGCGCGTCTCCCGCAACGTCTACCTGCGCCGCCGCGATATCGTGCTGGCGGCGTTGCGGGCCAGTCTGGGCGAGCGTCTGCGCGTGAGCGGCGAACACGCAGGGTTCCACTTCGTGCTGTGGCTGCCGGACGGCGTGGGCGAGCGCCCGGTGGTGCAGGCGTGCGCCGGCGCCGGCCTGGCGCTGCAGGGCTTGGGCGAGTTCTGCCGGGAGCGGGTGCTACCGCCGGCGCTGGTGATCGGCTACGCCGCCGCGCCGGACGATGCGCTGCATGCCGCGGCGCGGCGGCTCGGCGAGGCGATCCGCTCTTCAGGCTGACCTCAATCCTTGTTCGGATGCGTCATCTCGATAGGCACGATCCACTGCGCATACTCCTCCTCGCTGAGATAGCCGAGCGCCAGCGCGGCGGCCTTCAGCGTCAGGCCTTCCTTGTGTGCCTTCTTGGCGATCGCGGCCGCCTTGTCGTAGCCGATATGGCGGTTCAGCGCCGTCACCAGCATCAGGTTCTTGTCGAGGTTCTCCGCGATCTTCGGCAGGTTGGGCTCGATGCCGAGGGCGCAGTGGTCATTGAAGGCGGCGCTGGCGTCGGCGATCAGCTCGATGCTCTCCAGCACGTTGTGCACCATCACCGGCTTGTACACATTGAGCTGGAAGTTGCCCTGGCTGCCGGCAAAGGCCACTGTGGCGTCGTTGCCGAACACCTGTGCGCACACCATGGTCATCGCCTCGCACTGGGTCGGGTTGACCTTGCCCGGCATGATCGACGAGCCCGGCTCGTTCTCCGGGATATTGAGTTCGCCGATGCCGCAGCGCGGGCCCGAAGCCAGCCAGCGCACGTCGTTCGCCATCTTCATCAGGCCGCCGGAGAGCGTGCGCAGCGCGGCCGAGGTCTGCACCAGCGCATCGTGCGCGGAAAGCGCGAAGAACTTGTTCGGCGCATCGACAAAGGGCTGCCCGGTCAGCGCGCCGATATAGGCCGCCGCCCGCGCGCCGAACTGCGGATGCGCATTCAGCCCGGTGCCGACCGCCGTGCCGCCGATCGCCAGTTCCAGCAGGCCCGGCAGCGCCGTCCTGACGGCATTCAGGCCGAAATCGATCTGCGCCACCCAGGCGCTGATCTCCTGGCCAAGCGTGATCGGCGTAGCGTCCTGCAGGTGCGTGCGGCCCGTCTTGACGACGTGCCGGTACGCCTCGGCCTTGGCCGCCAGCGTATCCCGCAGTGCGCCCACCGCCGGCAGCAGCCGGGTGTGGATCTGCTCGACCACGGCGATGTGCATGGCGGTCGGGAACGTATCGTTGGAGCTCTGGCCGCGGTTCACGTGATCGTTGGCGTGAACCGGCTTCTTGCTGCCAAGCTCGCCGCCGGCAATCTCGATGGCCCGGTTGGAAATCACCTCGTTGGCGTTCATGTTCGATTGCGTGCCGGACCCGGTCTGGAACACCACCAGCGGGAAGTGTTCGTCCAGCTTGCCGGCGATGACTTCATCGGCCGCCTGCACGATCAGGCGCGCGACGTCCCCGGGCAATTCACCCAGTTCGGCATTGGCCTCGGCTGCGGCCCGCTTGAGGATGCCCAGCGCGCGGATGACGGGCCGTTGCCAGCGGAAACGGCTGACGCCGATCGGGAAATTGATGGTGGAGCGCTGCGTCTGCGCCCCCCAGTAGCGATCTGCGGGCACGTCGATGGCGCCCATCGAGTCGGTTTCGGAACGGAATGCGGGCATGGAAAACACTCTCCAAATCCAAACGAAATCTGGTCATTGTACGTCTCCCCCATACGGGGAAAACAGGAGGCACCGTGCGCTCCCGCGAGAGACTATACGCCCATCGCGCCGGCCTCGCCGTCATCCGCGTCCACCGGTTCGCTTGGTGCCTTGTAGGGCACCACGGAATCGCGCAGGATGACGCGGGCTGCTCCGATACGGCCGGATCCTGGATGAAAGCGTTATTCCCGCTCATGCGCCGCTTTCAGCAATTTGAGCCGCGTCTTGCCGTCGGGCGTGAAGTGGGTTCCGAATCGCACCAGTCCGGCCCGATGGAGATGGCAGCTCATGGTGAAACTCAGCAGCATCCCCGGTTCGGTCTCCTCGATGTCGATGTCGATTGCCTTCAGCCTCGGTTCGTAGCGTAGCAGGGTGGTCTCGATCTCGCGCTGGAGCGTGTGCGCCGAGGCGGGAAGGTGGCGGTAGATTCTGGACAGGTCGCCGAGGCCGTAGTCCGGCAGATGCGCGAGGCCGCCGCGCCGGCTGTTGAGGATGCGCTGGATATTGTCCCGGACGGACAGGAAGGTCTGGATCGCGGCGTCGAATTCGTCGACCGCGACGCCATTCGCAAAGTATCCCGTGACCGCCTCGAAGAGGCCAGGCCCGCCCCTTGTCACGCCCCTGCCTCGACGCTGGCCGCCGCTTCGTCGAAGTCCAGGCCGATGCCATCGTCCTCCGAGTACGACAGCCGGATGCACTTTGGCGCCTGCTGGTCCGCCATGCGTACCAGCAGCTCGCGCGCGAGCACGGGCAGGATCTGCTGATCGAGCAGGCTATCGATATTGCGGGCACCGGAATCGCGCAGCAGGCAGGCGCGTACCAGCTCGGACACCAGGGCGTCGTCGCACCGCAGCGGCACGCCAAAGCGGCGCTCGACGCGACTGGCCACCCTGGCCAGCTTCATCCGCACGATCGACGCCATGGCCCCGGCACCCAGCGGCCGGTACACAATGGTCTGGAAGCGTGCCAGCAGGGCCGGCTGGAAGTGATCGACCAGGAGCGGGCGGATCGCCTCCATCAGCGTGCCGGTGGCAACCTCGGCCCCAGCCTCCGCTGCGGCGTCGGTGGCGGCCAGGAGTGGCTCGCTGCCCAGGTTCGAGGTCATCAGGATGACGGTATTGCGGAAGTCGATCGCGCGGCCTTCGCCATCGCGCATGAAACCGCGATCGAAGACCTGGTAGAACAGGTTCAGCACGTCCCGGTGCGCTTTTTCGACTTCATCGAGCAGGACCACGCAGTAGGGACGCTGGCGCACGGCCTCCGTCAGGATGCCGCCCTCGCCATAGCCGACATAGCCGGGCGGCGAGCCCTTCAGCTGCGACACCGTGTGCGCTTCCTGGTATTCGGACAGGTTGATGGTGATGAGCGAACGCTCGCCGCCGAACATCAGGTCGGCCAGCGCGCGTGCGGTCTCGGTCTTGCCAACCCCGGAAGGGCCGACCAGCAGGAAGACACCTAGCGGCGCCTCCTCGGATTTGAGGCCGGCCTTGGCGGCCCGCAGGCTTTTGCCCAATGCGGCCAGCGCTTCGTCCTGCCCCACTACCACGCGGCCGAGGCGGGCTTCCAGCGCCAGCAGGGTGGCGAGCTCGTTGGACAACAGGCTGTCGACCGGCACCCCGGTCCAGTCGGCAATCACCTGGGCGATGGCGCTCTCGTCCACCTCTGCGTGGATCAGGGCGGCCTGACCGGGCGTCGTCAATGCCTGGTGAGCGGCCTGGATCGCCGGTGCCAGATCCCGCCGTGCCGGCTCGGCGGCGGCCTGCCATTGGGCGCGCAATGCCATCAGGGTACCGGCTGCCTGTTTCTGTTCCGCGAAGGCGTGCTCGAACTGCTCGCGCTCTGCTTCCAGCGCGGACAGCCGGGCATCGATGGCCGCCAGCCGTTCGGCATCCGCCGCACCGGTGGCGCCCTGGTCCTGCAGAAGGGCCGTGCGCTCGACCTCCAGCGCTGCGCGTCCGGCTTCACAGGCCGATATCGCGACCGGCGTCGCGTCCTGGCTCATGCGCACGCGGGCGGCGGCAGTATCGAGCAGGTCGACCGCCTTGTCCGGTAGCTGGCGCCCGGTCAGGTAGCGGCGCGACAGGCGCACTGCCGCGCCCACCGCGGCATCGGTGATGTGCACGCCATGATGCCGGGCATAGCGCTCCTTCAGCCCGCGCAGCATCAGGCAGGCGCCGTCGTCGTCAGGCTCATCGACCTTGATCATCTGGAAGCGACGCTCCAGGGCGGCATCGCGCTCGAAGTACTGCTTGTATTCGGACCAGGTTGTGGCCGCGATGGTACGCAACTCGCCGCGGGCCAGCGCGGGCTTCAGCAAATTCGCCGCGTCCGCGCCGCCGGCCGCATTGCCCGCGCCGATCAGCGTGTGCGCCTCGTCGATGAAGAGCAGGATGGGCGTCGGCGATTGCTGCACGGCCTCGATCACATGCTTGAGGCGCTGCTCGAATTCCCCCTTGACGCCCGCGCCGGCTTGCAGGAGCCCAAGGTCCAGCGTGCGCACGGCGACGTCCCTGATGACAGCCGGGACATCGCCTTCGGCGATCTTGAGCGCCAGGCCTTCGACCAGCGCCGTCTTGCCCACGCCGGGCTCCCCAACCAGAATCGGGTTGTTCTTGCGGCGCCGGGCCAGGATATCGACCATCTGCCGGATTTCGACATCGCGCCCGAATACGGGATCGATGTTGCCGTCGCGGGCCTTCCGGGTAAGGTCGATGGTAAAGCGGGACAGGGGAGCGTTGTCGGCCTGGCCGGCCAGCGCGGGTGGCGTGGCGGCCGCTGCCGGCCCCTGACCCCGGGTTTCGGCGGGTGAGGCGGGCAGGGCGGGAGGGTGTACCGCCTCGATCGAGATCTTGTCCAGTTCGTGCATCTGCCGCTCGATCTGCGCGGCGGACATGCTCAGCAGTGGCCAGGCATCCGGGGCCCGCAGCAGTTGCGGTGTTTCCGCCAGCGCCGCCAGCAGATGGGCCGAGCGGATCGACTTGGCTGCGCCGGGCGCGGTGGCCTCGAGCGAGGCCCGCATCCACGCGGCTTCCAGCCATTGCCCGACGCGTTGCGATAGCCCCGGCTTGCCCCGCAGGTCATGCGGCAAGCGGTCGATGGCGGCAAGCAAGCCGTTCCAGATGCCGTTCACATCCAGCTCGTAGCGCCGCAGGATGGCCAGCAGATCCCCTTCGCCCAGTTCCAGCAGCTTGATGAGCCAGTGCTCCACCTCGATGTCACGGTGGGCGCGCGTTTCGCAGAGGCCGGCGGCTTCGGTTAGCGCGCGGGCGCAGTGATCGTTCAGGCGTCGCAGAAACGGGGAATAGTCGCGGGCGGTCATGGTGGCGTGGCAGGGCAGCGGTGGCGCAGGGGGGAGGAGATGCGCGGCCCGGGATCCGGGTCGCGCGAGTATGCAGCCGGGCCAGGGCGCCGGCTGCGGCGGCGCTTACGCGCGCTCGTTCCAGCTGTCGGCGTGGATGATGTTGCCGTCCTTGTACGACCAGGTGATCTTCTCGTAGCGCAGTTCGATGTCTTCGAGATGGTTGTGCTTCTCGTAGGCCGGGTTCTTGATGTCGAGCATCTTCGGCGTGACGCCGACCACCTTCACGTTCTCGAGCCTGGTGTTGAAATACTCCTTTTCCTTGCCAGCGTCATCGATCCTGTACCACTTGATCTCCACCGACTTGAGCGTCTGGCCGCTGGTGACGGCCTTGTACAAGTATGGCGTCGAGGCGTCGGTTTCCTTGGTGAAAACGATCGGCTTGTGCACGCGGGTGCCGGTCAGCTTGCCGGTATTGGAGTCGGTCGGGATATTGACGCCGTGATCGAAGGCGACCACCTCGACGCTGCCTTCGCGCTCGGTCACCGTGACCGAGCCCTTGATGTCGGCGCCGCCATCGTCCTTGATCCACATGTATGCGGGAATTGCCATTTCTTGATACTCCTTCTACTGGAATGAACAGGCCGGTTGGCCAGAAGTTTCCCGATGCGCGCGACCATCGTCGCGACAATCGGGGACAAGCGTGATCTCGACCCGGCGGTTGGCGGCGCGGCCGGCCTCGGTGTCGTTGGCGGCCCTGGGGCGGGTGTCGCCATAGCCTTGAATCGCAAAGCGGGTCAGGGACAGCGCGGCCGCATCGGCCAGCCAGTCGCGAACCGACGCCGCGCGCGCCTCGGAGAGCTTGAGGTTCGCCCGCGGGTTGCCCGTGGTGTCGGTGTGTCCGGCCACCAGCACGCGCTTGCCGGGATGCGCCTTGACCATCTCCAGCGCGCCGATCAGCACACGGTTGGAGCCGGCGTTCAGGGTGGCGCTGCCGCTCCTGAAGAGCGACAGGCTGTCCAGTTCGATGGTCGAAGGCGGCGGTGCCGGCGGCCGGTAGGCCGCGATCAAGGCATTGAGCGGGCCCAGCAGTCCGGCGCCGCGATAGAAGCCCAGCCCGAGCCGCGGCGGCACGCCGGACCGGCGGTATTGCTCGAGTTCGTCGCGGTCGCGCTTGAGTGCCTGCAGCGCATCGACACGGGCCGCGTCAAGCGCCGGATCAATGGCGCGATAGCGGGCCATGTTGTCGGTGACGCGCGCGACCAGCGCACGGTTCTGCCAGGCGGAGGCCGCAGCGGCTGCGCAAAATGCGAGCGCCAGCCAGGCAAAGGCGTGGCCCAGCGCACGCGGCAATGCGTGCCGTACGGGCTGCAGAGCGATGCCGCGGATCAGCGGTTCCGGCAAGGGGTAAGGCGCCCTATCGGCGGCATGGCCCGCCTGGGCCGTTCGCGTGGCGGGCGCCAGCCCGGTTGCCTGTGCGACGAAGCCGGCATAGAGGGAGTCTGTGGCAGGCACCCCTTTGGTGGCGATCACGCCAAGCGCGGCGACGCCCGCCGGGCGCGCGTTCCGGAGCCCGTCGCGCCCTTCGTCCCGCAGCGCGGGCAGCAGGGCGCCGCATGCCCACCTTGCCAGCGCGTCGAGGCGGGCGGCGCGGTGCATGCGCGGGGCCCGGTCAGCCGGCAGGGCCGACCATGCATACTGCATGAGCCGGCCCGCGATCTGGGCGGACAGGTCTTCGCCCGGTGGCAAGCCGGCGCCGGAGAAGCCAAACCACGGGCAGTCGTCCGCCGGCCCACCGGCTTCTGCCATGTAGACGGCGACGCCGACCGGCAGGGGATAGCCAACGGCCCGGCTGGCCTCGCCGACCGCCGAGCGCCAGCGCCTGAGTCCGGCGTTCAGCGCGGCAGCATCCCGCGCCTGGTCGGCACCGATCAGGCAGACGACGGCGTCCGGGCCTTGTCCTTCGCGCCAGCGCTTGAGGGCATCGGCCACGGGCGCCAGCCGGGTCGGCGCGTCGATACGCACCCAGATTGCCGCATCGGTGTTCCTGACCAGCGCATCGCCGAACGCCTGTGCGGGCGCGCCGTCGCTATCGCCTACCGCCAGCACCAGGGGCGTGTTGCGGCGGATATCGCCCGGCAGCGCGTCGGTCGACGCATGGATGGTCTCCAGTATGGCCTGCGAGGCGCGCTGGCGTGCGCGCACCCGCCGGGTGGCAATCAGGATGGCCACCGCAGCGAGTGCGATGACGAACACCGCCAGCAGCAGGTTCCACGATGAGCGCCATGGCGAGCTGAGCGCGAGCCAGGCGAGCGCAAGCGCAGCGATCCAGCCAAAGAGGGCGCGGTAGGGGTAGCCGGTCACGAGACCCCTTTCAGCCGGCGAGCCGGGCGATCGATGCGGCCAGCCACCGGTCCAGCGCCAGGTAGACCAGTCCCGCGCCGAGGCAGGTAAGCGCCACCCAGGCAAGCGGCGTCAGGCCGTCCCATCCACGCGCCTTGCCGCTTGTCACGATCACCGGCCCGGTGGCGTCGGCCAGGCCGGCGCGCTTCAGGCGGTTATCGATGGCGCCCATCAGTGCCGCCCGGTCGCTGGCGCCATCCAGCGCGAACCGGCCCTGGAAGCCCAGGGCCAGCACGGCGTGGAAGACCGCCAGCAGCGGCAGTACCGGCTGGGGCTCGGCCAGGCGCCGCTCGATGCGGGCGATCAGCGCTTGCCCGGCGTCGTGGCTCTGGAATTCCCTGACCTGCAGGGGCTCGTGTTCCCAGGTTTGCCGGTCGGAGCCCTCGAGCCGGCGCAGCGCGACCTCATCCAGCAGGGCGCATTGCGCGTAGACCGCATCCTCGGCGACCTCCGGCGGGTGGCCGGCGGCCCGGAGTTCCTCGCGCAGGCGTGCCACGTGCGCAAGGCATCGCGCGCGGAACGGGCCGAAGGTCTCGGGCTTGGCCCGGTCGGCCAGCCCCGTGACGGTCAGGGCCGTGTCGCGCAGGGCGGGAGGCAGAATCATGGTGGCTGTCGTCATGCCGGCAATACCGCAAAGAGTTCAAGTGACACGTCGGGCAAGGACGCGGGAACGTAGAACTGGCAGGCCCGCGCGGCCAGCATGCGGCCGAACGCCGGGTGCGCGCTGTCGAGCGCGAAGTACTGGTTCTCGATACGCACCGGGATGGCCGCCGGCAGGCGCGACAGGGTCCGCAACGGAATCCCCGGCAAGGCCGAGTTGACGATCTGCTCGACCTCGTCCGGCGCCCCGGCCTTGCACAGGCGCGGCAATTGTTCGAGCAGCGCATGGGCGGGCAGCCCCGCCTGGACCGAGAGGTAGTACTCGGCCCCTTCCACCAGGCGCTCGTCGTGGATCTTGCCGACCCAGACCGTGGGCCTGGCACGCTCCAGCGCCACCGGGACGACCCGCGATGGGATCACCGTGTCGAGCAGCGTGCGGATCAGCGATTCCAGCTCGGCGAACACCGGCTCCGGGGCGCGGTGATCGTAGGCCGGAACGGCCTGCAGCGTCTCCGTCGTGGAGAAGGTCAGCAGCGACCCGGCCAGGCGGGCCAGGATGCAGTAGAGCCGCTCGGGATGCTGTTGCGGCGCGGCGCACAGCCGGGCCAGTTCCGGCCAGTTGCCGTTTACGCTGTGCAGCAGCCAGAACAGGGCGACGTCGGCTACCGCGTAGTCGGCAATCTGGTCGGAACGCTCGCGCCGGCGTACGGCCAGGCTGGCGCTCTTGGCGCTCAGGATTTCCGCGAGCCGCTTCATGCGTTCGGTAAGCCGGGCGCTCGCCGACAGGAAGAGACAGGGCGGTACGAACGCCAGGTCCAGCTCGAAGCTCCCCTGCGGCGTGCGCACCAGCCGGGCGAGGGGGCAGGTCACATAATCGCCGTGCTCCTCGAAATCGAACAGGAGAGCCAGCGCGTGCCGCTCCACGCTGATCTCTTCCTTGCCTTCGCCGTGCAGGTCGGCCACCGGCAGGTACTCGCGCACGAAACGGCGCGGCCGGGCGGGCCGCTCGCCGGCCTCGACGCAGTTGCCGCCCTGCGCATCGGCCAAGGGTAGCCCGATCAGCACCACCACGGCATCGACGCCCGCAGGCACGTCCGCGAGGTCGCGCGCGGCCGGGGTGCAGTCCGCCGTTTCGGTATCGACTACGGTCCCGTCGGGCAGGCGGACTGCCAGCGCGCTGACGGTCAGGCGATGGATAGTCAAAGCCTGCGAGTCGAGCGCGACGCGTACGGTGCCCCATGGCTCCGGGCTGGCAATGCGCGCGACATGCTCGTCGGCGTAGCGGTCCCACAGCGCCTGTTGCTGGAAATGCTGGGGCGTCATGAAGATGCCCTGGGCCCACAGCGGTCTGGTGATTTTCATCAGTTTGCGCGAGAAACCTCGGCCTTCAGGCCGTGGAGGGATAGCGCGCGACGCGAAGCGTCGCCCCTGTGCCCGCTCTCCATTGTGGAATGCGCTACGAATGAGTAAGCGTATCCGTCACCGCGCTCAATGATCCTGCAATAGCGATGAGAAATGCCTTGCACAGGCCCGTGCTCGGTCTGAATGTTGAAGGATCCGGTCGCGCGAATCGCGACCCGGCCCACATGTGTGCCAGCCTTCTTCCCCGTCGGCACTTCGGCCCGGACCATGTCGCCGGTCTGGAAGCCAAACACGCGTTTGCTCCGTATCAAGTAGCCGCGGGGGAAACCAGACGCTGTGAGGCGGGTGCGCTGGTAAGCGCCGCGGCCCGCGCACTTGATCGTCAACGTGGGCTTCTGCCAGGCCGAGACAGAATCCACCACGCCAACGCACGCTGCGTCCAGCGCATGGGTCTTTGGCAGTTCGAGGCGCCGGCGGTTGTACTTGGTTCGACCGCCCGATCCGGTCTCCACCGGCAGGCCCGTGGTCACCAGCGCGTTGTATAGCGCCCAGCGGGTCGAATTGACGGCAGCGGCGTCACGAAGCGGTGCCTTTGCCCGCGCCAGAATGCGTTTGACACGTTCTGGATCCTTGTGCAGGAATTCAGCGAGAGGCCGCGCTGCCTTCTTGCGATTGCAAGGCACGCAAGCGAGCGTGAGATTGGAGCTGCGATTCGACCCGCCGGTGGCGCGTGCTTCGATGTGCTCCATCTCCAGCGGCGTGTCGCGGGCATCGCAGTAGGCGCATTGCCGCCCCCACTTCTCAAGCAGATATTCACGGATTTCGTAGCCTGCCAGTTCCCCTTGTTGGTGCTCGACGCCCGTTATCTCCGGGTTCTGCATCGCCTGCATGTCGAAGCGGACGAGTTCGGCGCTGATGGCGGTAATCGGCGCGAGTGCCAGGAAACGGCTTACCCAGGCCATCGTCGTGTCGACACGGTGCTGCAGGCTGGGCGCCAGCCACCCCGCTGGCTTGCGTCGGTTGCTGAAGCGGGCGGCCCGATAGCGCGTCTTGCGACCGCGTCGCGCCCGGCGCATAGCCCGCCGTGCGGTCAGGTTCAGGCTGATCTGCGCGCCGCGGTGGATCAGTTCCGCCAGGGACAGGACGGCAGCATGCCGAGCCGTCTTGTCGTCGCCGGAGCCGGCCTCGCGAACGATTGCCACGCCGGTTCGCTTGCTGCCGGGATCGAGCTTCAGGCGAAGCGGTTGCAGGGAGCAGTCCGTCTTTCGCCGATCCACCAGACGGATAGCGAAGGGCATCACACGGTGCACGCGCGCGCGGCCGCGCGTCAGCAGCAATCTTGCTCGCTTCTCGCTGCACGGCATGAGTGGCTTGCCGCTCTTGTCCAACACAAAGACTGCCACGCAATCTCTCCCAAAAGGTGCCCTTACGGGCCTGGTGACGCCTCCCTTGCGGGAAGTCTCTCCTCGGCAATGTTGCGAACCGGCGATCTGCCCCGATCCGTTTCGTGCTTACCCTGTCGCTTGTCTGCAACCGGGGCTTCAAGAGGTTGGGACTGAGTGAAGCATCCCAACGTTGGTCTTGCACCTATTCGCAACGTAGCGGGTTGGTTACCGCTTTGCCTGGTCAACCCGAGCTTGGTCAGTTGCCTTTACAAGCTCCGGCTTTTAGGCCGGGGTAGTTGACCATGCTCGGAAGAAGCGGGCCGGCGCGCGCTGGCACGCCCTTGCCCGAAATGCACGCCGTGTGGAGGCATTTCCTCCTCGCGGCAGTGAGGCGTCCCTGGACGCCCCGCTCAGAGGCTCAGTTCTTTGCCTTCGGCATCTGCGACACCAGCGAGAGATTGATATCCATCCCCTCGATCTGGAAGTGGGGCACGATGAAGAGCTTGATGCGGAAGAAGCCCGGGTTGTCCTCGATATCCTCGACCATCACCTTGGCTTCGCGCAGCGGGTGCGAGGCCTGGAGCTCGTCGCCCGGATCGGTCATCTCGGTCACGAGCGTCTTGACCCAGGTGTTCAGCTCCAGCTCCAGCAGGCGCCGGTCCTTGGTGGTGCCGATGTTCTCGCGCTGGATCAGCTTCAGGTAGTGAGCGATGCGCGAGAGCAGGAAGATGTATGGCAGCCGCGCATTGACGCGGCTGTTGGCGGTGGCCTCCCTGGTGTCGTAGAGCGCCGGCTTCTGGGCCGAGTGCGCCGAGAAGAAGCACGCGAAGTCGTGGTTCTTGTAGTACGACAGCGGAATGAAGCCGAGATTGGCGAACTCGAACTCGCGCGTCTCCGGAATCAGCACCTCGGTCGGGATCTTGGCCTGGTTGCCGGTGCCCAGGTCGTACAGGTGGATCGGCAGGTCCTCGACCAGGCCGCCGGCCTGCGGGCCGCGAATCTGCACGCACCAGCCGTTCTTGATGAAGCTCTGCACCATGTTCGCGGCGAACGCGAACGACGCGTTGGCCCACAGATACCGGCTGTGATCCGGGCCCTTGACCGCCTCCGTGTAGTTGAAGGCGCGCACCGGCACCGTGTCCGGACCATACGGCAGGCGCGCCAGGAAGCGCGGCAGGGTCAGGCCGATATAGCGGGCATCGTCCGAATCGCGGAAGCTCTTCCACTTCAGGTACTCGGCCCGATCGAAGTAGTTGCCGATATCGCGGATGCTGGCCACTTCCTCCATCGACTCCTTGCCGAAGAATTCCGGCGACACCGAGCCGATGAAGGGCATATGGGCGGCGGCGGAGACCTTGGAGATATTACGCAGCAGGGCGATATCCTGGGGGCTGCGGTCGAACGCGTAGTTCGAGATGATCGAGCCGATCGGCTCACCGCCCGGGGTGTCGTATTCCTGGATGTAGGTGTGCAGGTACATGCCGCTCTGGATGACCTCGGGCGTATCCTCGAAATCCTGGCGCAGCGCATCCTTGGAAGCATCCAGCACTTCGATCTTGACGTTCTTGCGGAAGTCCGTGCGATCGACAACGAACTTCAGCCCGCGCCAGGCCGATTCGATCTGCTGGAACGTCTCGTGGTGCATGATGGCATCGAGCTGACGGCTGATCCGCTGGTCCAGGTGCTCGATGTGAAAGTCGAGCAGGCTCTTGTCCAGGCGGTCCACCTGCTGGGACGAGTCCTGGATCATCTTCAGGAAGACGCTCATCGCCTGGGCGACACGCTCGTCCAGCGACGATTCGGAGAGCGCATCGGCACTCTGGAACGATTCCACCGGGCGCGTGCTCTTGACCGGCGTCAGGTTGATCTTCTCGCACAGGGATTCGTACACGCTCTTGCCTGGGGCGTCCAGGACGATGGTATCTGCTTCGCTATTGGCGCGGGCGCCGATTTCATGCTTGGACATGGGGCTCAATCCTCAGGGAATCAGGTTACTGGGCGGACGGGGAGGCCGGTGCGGCCTGGCCGATCTTTTGAAGATCGGCGCGCAGACGCTCGGACAGCGCCGGGTCCTTGAGGATCTTCTCGAGCTCGCGGCGGAACATCGCGTTGTCGAGCAGGTTCGACTTCAGGTCACGCAGCAGATTGCGCGCCGCCATCAGCGCCCGCAGCTCCGGCACCCTGCCGGCCACCACTTCCGGCTTGAAGTCGTCCATGGACTTGAAATCCAGATCCACCGGCAGCTCGGAGCCATCGCCGGCAAGGGTGTTCTCCACCGCGACCCTGGCCTTGGGATTGAAGTCGGCGAGGACGGAATCGAAGTTGTTCTTGTTGATGGACACCTTCTCGCGCTCGGCGAGCGCCCGCGTGTCCCGCCCATTGCTGTAGTCGCCCATCACCAGCATCTTGAGCGGCAGCTCGACCTTCTTCTGCGCGCCGCCGGTATGCAGGTCGAGCTTGATGTTGACCCGTGCCTTGGGCACTTCGTTCTGGAAGCTTTCGGCCATGTCGATTCCTTTTAATTCCTGATTGAACGGTGTTGGATTCAGGCGATGAAGAGCAATGCGGCTGTCAATGCAAAGATCAGCACTCGAGTGAATAGCATGGGAATCCAATCGGAGATATGAGATTTTTCCGGTTTTGCCTGGGTTGCTGCCTGGACTGTTGCCTTGAATTGCAGGTAATTCCCATGGAGAGAACCCGCCTCACGGGAGTGTCCATGAAAACGGACTCAAACAATAACCGAGTGAACCGCGCACCGATTTGATCAGAGTTTAAACGCGCCGTAATTGGGAAATTTCTGCTTTTTTTTGCGGAAAATTCTTCATTTGAGATGTTTTGATAAACGCGACTTCCAACCGTTCCCAGCGCCCGCGAATGCAGGTAAGGTGCAGCGCGAGCAAGCTCCGCGACCGTGCCAGGTTGCTTGTTACATTACAGGGAAGGCAATACCCGTGCTACCAGAACTACCAGAACCAGAAAACCATGCTGAATCACAAGAGGACGACCGCCGTCTGGGCATGCTTGTGGCGCTCAAGCTTGGCGACTACATAACCGGAGAACAGGTCAACGAGGCGCAACAGCGGCTGGACGAGGATGCGGAAGCCGAGTTGAAGGGGGATACCATACGAGCCATGCTTGACTGGCTGATTGCCGAGGGCTACACCGATCAGGAAACCGAGGCAAGTGCCACGGGCCGCCTGATGGAGGAGCGTTTCGACGATATCAACGCCCAGGTGAGCTTGCTGTTCCTGCTGCGGGAACTCGATCCGCTTCGCTTCGAAAAGCGTGCTGAAGCGCTGATAGGGATGGCCCTGAAAGAGCAGAAGAAAAAGCAGAGACTCTTCAGTGCCGGCGGCTTCGCCGTGCTGATCGTGATCGGTGCTTACATGCTGTGGCCCGCTTCCACGCCGTCGTGCGGGGCGTCGAACACGGTCAAGGCAGTGGATTCCATCATGATCCGGGCCCGGATAGACGCGACGTTGAAAAATCCACTCCTGATGACGGACACGGATAGTCAAAGCCATCCCCACGTCAGCAACTATCGGGAAATCGGTTATGACGAGGGCAACCGCTCTCGCGGCTGCGTCGCCGACCTGGCCGTCGCCGATGAAAAGACCGCGATCGGCTACGTCATCCGGCCTGATGAGAAAAGCAAAAGCGACTACGCCGTGCAGATGTTCCCGTCTGGATATGTAACCGCGCGCTATGACGCGAAGGGGCTCAACAAGAAACTCGGGGCACCGCTAGGCCGGGAAACCATCAGCGCCAGCTTCATGGCGGGAGTCGCCCGGCTGGATGCCGATCTCGCCACGATCTCGCCGAACTACGGGAAGCCGCTGCTGGACCACGGCGAACCCTCGACCAAGGCCAACAGCATATTGGGCGTCCTCCCGGCCGCGGACTGCAGGCGGATCGATGGCGACCATGTTTCGTGTCCGTTGCTGATCGACTACCGGGACAACCTGCTGGAAGCCATCGGCGCGATCTCCTTGCTCCAGCTGAAAGGGGATTTTGTCTTCGTCAAGGATGGCAGCGGCTGGAAAACGTCCGATGACTTCCCTAAAACGTTGACACAAGCCATCGTTGAACGACGCATTGCAACGGTCTATGGCGACGCGGCCGCGGACAAGCTGGGCGTTGGGCAATAGTCAGGTGCGGCGATAAATGTCATTGAATAACATGCAGTACCCCAGGCTGTATTCGAGAAATTTCTCCTTTTGAGTGCGGAAAATTCTTTATTTGCATGAGGTTGGGAAATGCGACTTTCAACCGTTCTCAGCGCCCGCAAATGCGGGTACTCGAGTGGCTCCGGCAAGTCTGGAGCGACGACGTGCAGGCGCGTTTCGCCGGCGTTGCGTTCGATCTCTGGTTCCGCACCCGGGCCAATGCCGATCGCGCCTGGTCTCCCGGTGTCCCGCCAGGCCCGGTGGGCCAGGAAGCACTGGCGATGACAGAAGCGCAGCATCTCGATCTGCTCACCCTCGGCTATGCCGACAAGCTGACGCTACAGCTCAGACAGATCTACGGCGAATTCCCAGAGCACCCCTCGCATGAGGCGTTGCAGGAAGCCGTTGATGTCCAGATCGAGCGCGCGGCACGCTACCGGATCCGCAGTGAAGGCGACATGCTCCAGTATGTCTTCGAGGGACTGCTGATCTCCGCTCGATTCGACGAGCATCCATTGATCCATCCGAAGCTGCTGGCGGCTTCGCTCGGGGATATCTCCTTTTCCGAAGTGCTCTCGCTGGTCGGCGATGCGTGCCGGGAAGAATTCAGGAAGGACAAGAGTATATGAAGAGAGGACGAGTCGCTGTTTGGCACCTGCTGCTGTCGCTGCTGGTGGTCACCGGGTGCGATGCATTCACCTCGGAGCCGTCCCGAGATGGACAGTACCGCTATCCCGGCTCCAGCGAGTACATCACGGAAGGCGCGTCGCCTGGATCGAAGGGGTTTCGTGTAGGAGCCCAGCCCCCGGCACTGCGGGACATGCTGTACGAGACGCTGACTGCGGGAGCGGTGCTGGAACGGATGGATGCGCTATTTCAGCATCAAGGTCCTGCATTCACGCAAATCAGCCTTGCGCACCCCGTCTCGGACCGCAAGGACCACCTCCGGGTCCCCGACATGATCAAGGCATACCGCAGCGTGGTGCCGCCCGAAGCAGGCCGCGACTTCACGCCCCATATGGAGGTACTTCTGCGCTGGCTGGCGGTCCGGTATTCATCGCCTGCGCTCGAGGAAATGCTCTCGCGCCACGCAGATGAGGTAAAGCGCGCGCACTTCGCCCTGGGGCAAGAAGCCAAGGATGCCGAGGCCGCGTATCAATTGGAGCGCAGACGCTCCCCCGTCGATCACGTGGCGCTGTCCAGGGTCCTGACCAGATGGCACGCGGCGCGGGAAGCGCAAGCCCGTGCCCTTCCTGCGATGGTCCCGGCGTTGGTCCGCCCCAATATCTGGGAGCGTATCGCAAAGGAGGCGCAGGAGCAGGCTTGGCGCTTGTCGTTTCAGGAGGACCTGCAGAAATCAGCCGATCGCCTCAGCAGCATGAAGGGCCGGATGGAGTTGCCATATGAGGCTGACCTTGACGAGAGCGTGAGGACGATCGAGGCGACTGTTCTGAGACCGGAAGCCGCGGTGCTTGCGCAGGCGTGGGCGGATGGAACCAAAGGAAAGAACCCGCTCCCGCCCGAGGTGATGGCGCTGTTCGACCTGTTGATCCTTGGGCAGCTGCCAGAGCGCTCTTGAACGGAGTGAGGATGAGAATGCGATCGGTCTGGTTGTTGATTGTGTCGTTGGTGCTGGTCACGGGGTGCGAAGCACTTTCCTCGGAGCCGACCTACGGCGGGTTGAGCGTGGGGGCGTTTAACTACACGCCATATAACCTCGAGACGTTTGTCGTCAGAGACCAGTTTGGCAACACGGCAGGCGGAGGCGGCGACCTGATGCCGGGAGCGGGGGAGGGTTCTCTTAGCTGCTGCTACAAGCTGAAGGGCACAGAGTTCACGGTGGACTGGATTCTTGTCGACCAGGACGAGTTCATGAAGGACCCCTATGGGCCGCTCCAAAGGATTCATAGAACGACGTATGTACATCTTCCCCACACGAAGCTTGTCGGCGGCGCGGGCGAGCGCGTCCTCGGCCTGCATTTCTACCCGGACGACCACGTGGAGTTCGAATTCCGCAACGATCTGCGAGGCACGCGGATTTTCTACGCAGATGTCTGGGATTGGCTGCGCAAGACGCACGGCAAGCTGATCAATCCTGCAGCGGAAGATGACGGTGTGGTGTTCCGCCGGACTGCGCGCCTTGCCGCAACCGGCTGGGTGAAATACCACCTGTCGGATACACGGGATCTTCAGCAATACGTGTATTTCACGTTGCTGAATCCGAGGTTTGACGAGCATCCGGCCATCCAGAAGACCCTGACCGAGACCAAGGATACGCCGGGGGCCTTCGGCGCGGCGATGGAGAACCTGCCGCCCACGGTCGTCGATGCATTGAAACGCAATCGGGCACAGGACAAGCAGAAAGGAGATTCTCATGGCTAAACCACTCGACTCCGCGGACCGTACACCGCAGGACGTGCTGGATGGCATGCTCTCGGCGCACAAGCCGTACAAGCATGACGAATGCATTCCCTGTGGCGCGGTCGTCAAGATGGGCTTCTTTTTCGACGCTTTCGGCCGTCATCGGAAACAGGACGATTCGACCACGTCACGCTACTCCAACATCAGCCGGTTGCCGGCTGCATGTAGTCGAGGCGGGGCTTCGACTTCCGTATGACGAGATTCTTCCAGCACCCTCAGGCTTGAAGTCGTCCATCGTACGGTGATCTCGATCCACTGGCAGCTCGGAACTGCCGCCGCAGAGTGTGATCTCCACCGGGATCTTCGCGCCTTGGCTTGAAATCAATCGGCGCAGCGTTCGAGCGATGGTAAATCATAAAAAATAACACGCGGTCCCTCAGGCTGTATTCGAGAAATTTCTCCTTTTGAGTGCGGAAAATTCTTTATTTGCATGAGCTTGGAAAATGCGACTTTCAACCGTTCTCAGCGCCCGCGAATGCGGGTAAGGTGCAGCGCGAGCGGGCATGTCGTCGAGCGATACGCCTCCCTTTGCGGCAGGCACAGCCTCTGTCGCGCTGACAATGGAGCGATAGGCAATAGCGGATTGGATTGATGAGCGGAACGAATACGGCGGTGCGTCGCGCAAGAGGCTCACCGGGCAGCAGTCGTATTTCGTCGAGGTGCCCAGCAGCGCCAGCGCCGCCGGGTTGTCGGTGGTGTCGTTCGAAGCCGTCGAGCGCATGGGCGAGCCCTACACCGTGACGATCCA
>NZ_JBYOJU010000074.1:0-31563 GCF_057798855.1 Cupriavidus sp. 96C5-1
GCCGCCGCCCAGCCCGAGTACGAGTTGAGCATCGACACCACCACCGGCATGTCCGCGCCGCCGATCGGGATGATGATCAGCACCCCCAGCACGAAGGCGATCGCCAGCATCAGCAGGAAGGGCAGCCAGGCCTGCGACAGGCAGAAGATGGCGCCGAAGCCAATCATGGCCACCGCCAGCAGCAGGTTCAGCATGTGCTGGCCGGCGAAGGACACCGGTGCGCCCTGGAACAGGCGGAACTTGTACTTGCCCGACAGCTTGCCGAAGGCGATCACCGAACCGGAGAAGGTGATGGCGCCGACGAAGCAGCCGATGAACAGTTCGATGCGGTTGCCCAGCGGGATATCGTGCGAGCCCGGCGGCGTGATGCTGAAGGCCGACGGCTCGGCCACCACGGCGACCGCGATGCAGACCGCGGCCATACCGATCAGCGAGTGCATGGCGGCCACCAGTTCGGGCATCTTGGTCATCTCGACCCGTTTCGCCACGACGGCGCCGATACCGCCGCCGACCACCAGCGCGCCGAAGATCAGCGCCATGCCTTCGGCCACCGACGACTGGCCGGCGCCGATGGCCAGGAACTCGTTCTTGAGCTTGGCGATCAGCACCAGCGTGGTGACGGCGGCGATGGCCATGCCGATCATGCCGAAGGCGTTGCCGCGCCGTGCGGAGCTGGGGTGCGACAGGCCCTTGAGCGCCTGGATGAAGCAGACCGAGGCCAGCAGGTAGAGCAGGGTGACGAGGTTCATGCTCACTTGGCGCCCTCCTCATGGCCCTTGCCGGCCTTGGCCTTGGGTTCCTTCTTCTTGAACATCTCCAGCATGCGCTGGGTCACCAGGAAGCCGCCGAACACGTTGACCGCGGCGAGCGCCACCGCCAGCGTGCCCATGGTGCGGCCCACCGCGCCCTCGGTCAGGCCGGCCGCCAGCATGGCGCCGACGATGATGATGGCCGAGATCGCATTGGTCACGGCCATCAGCGGGGTGTGCAGGGCGGGCGTTACCGTCCAGACCACGTGGTAGCCCACGTAGATCGCTAGCACGAAGATGATCAGGTTGATCACCGTGTGGTTCACCAGTTCCATGAACGTCTCCTTAAATGCGCTTAGCTGGCCAGCGCCAACTCGTCTTGTCCGGTCATCAGGCAGGCCGCGACGATGTCGTCGTCCTTGCTGAGCACGAAGTGGCCATCCTTGTCGATGACCAGCCTCAGGAAGTCCAGCACGTTGCGGGCATAAAGCGCCGAGGCATCGGCCGCCACCATGCTGGCCAGGTTGGTATGGCCGATGATGATGACGCCGTGGCGCTCGACCACTTCATCGGCCACCGTCAGCGGGCAATTGCCGCCCTGCGCGGCGGCCAGGTCGACCACCACCGAGCCCGGCTTCATCTGCTGCACGGTCGCTTCCTGCAGCAGCGTGGGGGCCTTGCGGCCGGGGATCAGCGCGGTGGTGATGACGATGTCGGCCTGGGTCGCGCGCTGGTGCACCAGCTCGGCCTGGCGCTTCATCCAGTCCGGCGGCATCGGGCGCGCGTAGCCACCCACGCCCTGCGCGATCTCGCGCTCTTCGTCGGTCAGGAACGGCACATCGAGGAACTTGCCGCCCAGCGATTCGATCTGCTCCTTGACGGCGGGGCGCACATCGGAAGCCTCGATCACGGCGCCCAGGCGCTTGGCCGTGGCGATGGCCTGCAGGCCCGCCACGCCGGCGCCGAGGATCAGCACGCGCGCGGCCTTGACGGTGCCCGCGGCGGTCATCAGCATCGGCATGAAGCGCTGGTAATGGTGCGCCGCCACCAGCACGGCCTTGTAGCCGGCGATGTTGGCCTGCGACGACAGCACGTCCATGCTCTGCGCGCGCGTGGTGCGGGGCGCGGCCTCCAGGGCAAAGGCGGTGATGCTCGCGGCGGACATGCGCGCGTTGTTCTCGGCGTCGAAGGGGTTGAGCATACCCACCAGCACGGCGCCCGGCTTCATCTGCGCCAGCTCGGCCGGCTCAGGCGCGCGCACCTTGAGCACCAGTTGCGCGCCGAGGGCGTCGGCGGCGCTGCCGATGGTGGCGCCAACTGCCTCATACGCGCTGTCCGGCTGGCTGGCGCGCACGCCGGCGCCAGCCTGGACCACCACCTTGTGGCCCTGGGCGACGTACTTCTTGACGGTTTCCGGGGTGGCGGCGACGCGAGTCTCGCCGGCCCGCGTCTCCTGCGGGATGCCGATGTACATCTATTTCTCCTCTACTTTTCAACTGCCTCGATGCGCGCACGGCCCGTACCCTTGGAATGGGCGCTCTCAATTGCCTCGCCTCAGGCAATGCATCGCGACTGACATGGGTTTTGCTCGGTTCTGCTGCCAACCGGGCACGGCGGCGATGCGCAGCTCACCCGCCGTGCCCTCCGATACCTAGAAGATGTGCTTGATTCCGGCTGCGACGCCGGTCTGTCCAACACCCTGCGCAGTCTTGGTCGCACTTGCCACGCCTAGCGTTGAGCGCCCCTTGTTGTCCATGTAGGAAGCGTTGAGGTAGACTTCCGTGAGTTTCGACAGGTTGTAGGCAAGCTGCAGCGTGTAGCTGATGGCATCGTCATCTGAGGCGCGCACATCCGTACGGTATATTCCGGCGCGTAGCGTCAGCGCGGGCTTCATCGCGTAGGCCCCCCCCAACCAATAGAGATTGGAGCGGATTGCGGGATTGACAAGTCCGCTTTGCAGGAAGCGATAGCCGGCCATTGCGGTGAAGGGGCCGCTGGTGTAAATAAGTCCTGCAGCATAGCGACGTTCCACGTTTCCGGCACTGGCTACCGATGTGCCACGGCGCTGGTCATAGACGAAAGCCATTCCGAGCTTGCCGGCCGTATAGGACGCTCCCGCCCCGATTTCCTGACCGACGCGCGGTACACCCGGGACTTCGCTGCCTCCGGAAATGGTTGACTCGTATCCAGCGCTATAGAGCCCGCTGATCGTCAGGTTGCCGAAATCTCCGGTGTACTTGATCGCATTGTCAGCCCGGCCTGCGAATTGCGCATCGTGGGCAAGCACGGAGTAGGGTGCATAGCGGTTCGTGTCAAAGGGAATAAAGAAGTCGAACAAGGTATTGTTCTGACGCCCAAGAGTCACCTGGCCCCAAGGACCCGCGATACCGACGAAAGCTCGCCGGCCGAACAGGCGGCCGCCGAGTCCAACCATGCCGGTATCCGCGAAGAAGCCGCTCTCGAGAACGAAGATTGCGCTCACGCCTCCACCCAAATCCTCACTGCCGCGCAGCCCCCACCGTGAAGCGGCCGCATTTCCGGATGTGACGCGGTATGCCGAGCCGGAGCCGTCCACGCCGGCATGGCTGACATATTCGATGCCGGCATCCATGACACCATACAGCGTGACGCTGGACTGTGCCTCTGCCGCACCAGTGAGCAGACTGCCCATCGCTGCCGCAACCAAGTACTTCCCATCTGTTTTCATCGTTCTCCTCTCGTTTTTTTAATCCGAGCCCCCACGTTCCCGACTTCCTGCGGATCGAAGTACGGATGCCGCGGAGCACCCGCATGTGAGCGCCTTCGGTGCCCGTGGCATCGGATACAGGTCGAATGCGCGCAGATCGGCGCTCGTTTGCGGGGTGTTACGTTCGCTCGGGAAAGTGCCAGCGAAGGTCAAGTCGCGCCAGTGCTTGTGTAACGCACGTTCCGCCGTCTGCTTCCCCATGAGTGCAACCATGGATGGAGCCGGCTTGAACGCTGCTGCCGTTGCCATGGGCGGCCTTGACGGGCCTTGAGCCGGCGGCAACGCATGCGTTGACTGCGCTTTGTCAGAAGACATCCCCGATATGAAGGATCCAGCCACGGACAGGAAATGCTCAGCCTGGGCAAACCGGTTCAAGCCCAAGTCTTCATACCGAAGCGCTCGGCTGTTAGTCCGTCCATGTCGATCGCCGGCGGTCTGCCCGATACCGCGTCGGCAACCAGGCGGCCGGTCCCGCAGGCCTGCGTCCAGCCATTTGATCCGTGGCCTGCATTCAGGTACAGGCCCTTCAATGGTGTCGCGCCAAGGATCGGCGGCCCATCTGGCGTCATCGGACGGAGTCCGGCCCACGGCGAGGCAGCGGAAAAGTCGAGTCCTCGCGGAAAGAGCCGCCGTGTCAGCTTTGACAGCAACTCTGCACGAGCGGGATGAAGCGTCAGATCGTATCCGACGAGCTCGGCCATCCCCGCAACACGCAACTTGTCTCCAAGACGGGTAAGCATGATCTTGTGGTGCTCGTCCATGATCGCCATGCGGGGAGCCGCCTCTGCATCCGTGATCGGGATCGTGATCGAGTACCCCTTCAGGGGATACACGGGAATCCGCAAGCCCACCGTCGAGAGGAGCGCAGACGCCTGGCAGCCCAGGGCTACTACGCAAGCATCAGCCTCCCACTGCTCTCTTTTCCCGCCATTCGTGACTTCAATTCCGGTAAGGCGGCCGCCGACTTGAACGAGCCGTGTTGCGGAAACGCCGTAGTGAAATGAGACACCGTGACTGGCGATGTAGCCGGCAAGACCGATGCAGAACCTGGAACTGTCCCCCGACGCATCCCCTGGAAGATAGAGCGCGCCTTTCCATGTCGAGTCTCCCGCCTGTAGAGAGGGTTCGAGCGAAACGGCTTCGTCCCGGCCCATCATGCGCCATGGCACATGGAACGAATCCAGCGTCTTGGAGGCCAGCTGTGCCAACTCGAGCTCCTGGTCGGTCTCGAGCAATTGCAGCGTGCCACTGCTGTGATAGTCGAATGAGAGGCCTGGCACCTGGTCGATCAGTTCCTGCATGCAGCGCATGCTGTAGTGCGCTACGCGCTGCATGCGCGCTTTGTTGATGCGAAAGCGCGCCGCCTTGCATTCGTCGAGCCACTTTGCCACCCAGAGCAAGCGCTCGACATCCGGCCGGACGGAGAAGCGGACCGGCGCATGCCTTTGCAGAGCCATGCGCAATACCTTTCCCGGCATCCCGGGGGCCGCCCAGGGGCCGGCAAAGCCGGGACAAAGACCGCCGGCGTTGCCAAAGCTGCTTCCTTGCCCCGGACCAGCTTCCCGGTCCAGCACTGTCACCTCATGGCCGTCGCGCCACAGATGATAGGCGACGGATACGCCGGCAACGCCGGCACCAAGCACTAGGACGCGCATATCTCCTGCCTTCGTTCCAATGATTCAATCGGCGGTGATGTGCGCCCGATCGATGATCGTGCGATATCGCTTGGTTTCGCTGTCGATATACTTCTCGAAGTCGCTGCCATTCTTGTAAGCGCTCTCGAATCCCAGTCCGGTCAGGCGAGTCTTGAGGTCTGGCGCTGCCATGATCCTCGCGGATACCGTATCAAGCGTCTTCCGAATCTCGTTGGGCAGCTTCGCCGGTGCCCACAGGCCGTACCACGAATAGAATTCGAAGTCCTTGTATCCCGCCTCCTGCATGGTCGGGACATCGGGCAGCAATGGGCTGCGCGTGCGCCCTGTGACCGCAATTGCACGAAGCTTGCCGGCCTTGACACTTGGCAGTGACGAAAGCATCGGATCCATCATCGCCTGGGCTTGCCCCCCCATCAGGTCGGCCAGTGCGGGCCCGCCGCCCTTGTACAAGGCAATGGGTACCTGCAGATCCGCGATGCCGCTGTCATACATATACTGAGACAACGCCAGGTGACCGGCCGAACCGTTGCCGCTCGTGGCAAAGTTGTACTGTTTTGGATTCCCCTTGACCGCGCTCGCGAGCTCCCGCGCAGACTTTGCCGGCACTTGCGGATTCACGCTGAAGATCAGAGCCCCTTGCGCCAGCATGCTGACAGCCGTGAAATCCTTGACCGCGTCGAACTTGATCGTTTTCCGATAGAGCATCGGATTGATGTTGTGGATCGACGCGTTGATGTAGAGCGTATAGCCGTCCGGCGCCGAGCGCGCAACGATGCCGGCCCCGACCAGGCCGGAAGCACCCGGCCGGTTGTCGACAATGACCGATTGCTTTAGCTCTTCACCGAGCTTCATCGCAAAAACGCGCGCCAGGCCGTCTACCGAGCCGCCAGGTGCATGCGGCACGACGATGGTGATTGGACGGGACGGATAGGGGTGGTCGGCGTTGGACTGTGCTCTGGCCACGCCCAATGCCATAAAGGTCGCCAGGAGTGTGACGCCTATGCGCACACCGAGGACGTGGCGTGCGCGGGTCAAGCGAGAATGGTGTAGTCGCATACCTGAATCAGCTTGTTTGAAGATCAAGGGAGGCAGGTCACCACTTTCTTCAAAGTGGGGACCTGCGGAGAGCCGCGCTGCAACGGATGGGCTTCGACGAAGCCTCGTGTCAGAAGGTGCCGGGGTAGGCGGCGCCGTCAATCAGGATGCTCTGGCCACAGATATAGCTCGCCTGTTCTGAGCAGATGAAGGCACAGAGCGCACCAAGCTCTTCTGGGCGACCGTAGCGGCCAGCCGGGTTGTTAGTTCCGCGTTCGCGCCAGAGCTGCTCGAAGGTCTTGCCTGTCGATTCCAGCATACCTTCGATGTGATGGCGCTGTGCATCGGTCGCGAACACGCCCGGGAGCAGGTTGTTGATCGTGACGTTGTGGCCCACCGTCTGGCGCGCGAGGCCCGCGACAAAACCGACGAGGCCGGAACGCGCGCCGTTGGACAAGCCCAGTTCCAGCTGCGGCGTCTTCACGCTGCGCGAGACAATATTGACGATGCGGCCGAAGCGGCGTTCTATCATTCCGTCGACCACGCGCCGAATCATATCGATCGGCCCAAGCATCATGGAATCGATGGCAGCATGCCAGTCCGCCGGTGTCCACTGACGAAAATCCCCCGGAGGCGCACCGTCCGCGTTGTTGATCAGGATGTCCGGAGCAGGGCACGCCGCAAGCGCAGCTTCTCGTCCATCGTCCTTGGTGATGTCCGCCACCACGTAGCTGACGACGCCGCCAGTCGCACGAGCGATTTCCTCCGATGCCGCGGCCAGTGTGCTCTCGGTGCGCGCGGCAATGACGACATGTACCCCTTCCGAGGCTAACTGATGCGCGCAAGCGCGCCCCATGCCCTTGCTCCCGCCGAAGACGAGAGCATGGCGCCCAGCGATGCTTAGATCCATTGGCTTCTCCCGTTGCGGTTCAAGCTGCCTTGAGCATGGGCGAGGACCAGCCGTACTTCTGATCGAGCTCGAGTTCCTTGATGATCCGAAGGCCATTGAGGAGCGGCGCCCCTTCCAGGCCGGTGAGGGGCTTGCGCAGGTCGCCAGCAGGCAGCCCGACCGCTTTCATCAGCGACTTGATGGCAACCGGGTTGATTGCCGAGTAGGCGTAATGCAGCAATTGCAGGTTTCGCAGGTATGCGCTGCGGAAGCTGACGGAGACGTCCGCCGATGTCCAGGGCCGGGAAATCAGCGCCAGCTCTGCAGGTGCAATATTGCCTGTCATGTTTGCCGTGCCGTGGCCGCCCAGGCTCATCGTCGGGACGACTAGTCCCAGGTTGGGCGAGTCGCAGCACATCACGGAGACATCCGGCGCACCGCGCAGCACCTGTGCCACTTGTCCCACGCGCGTGGTTGATTCTTTGTGGACGACATAGTTGGGATGCTTGAAGATGCGCAGCAGGCTGTCCCAATGCAGATCGGTCTTTACCCGAGGCGGGTTATTGTAGATGCCGAGCGGCAGGTCAGTCGCGTCGGCGACGTCGAGAAAGTAGCGCTCGATGTCGGCCTCCGATGCGCAGATGTAAGAAGGCGCTGCCAGAATGGCACCATCCGCGCCGTTGGCTTTGGCAAAGGAGAGATAGTCCTTGGTTGCCTCGGTGTTGTTACCGGTGCAGCCATAGAACAGCTTCATCTTCCCGGTCTTCATCTTTGCGGTCTCGCCAATGATGGCCTGGCGCTCTGCTTGCGAAAGCATTGAGACTTCACCGGTGGACCCCATAATCAGCACCGCTGCAGTGCCATTGTCCTCCTGGAACTTCAGCAACTCACGAAAGGCACCGAAGTCGGTGCTGCCGTCCTTGTTGAAGGGGGTGATGAGGGCGACAAAGGACCCTTCAATCTTCATCTTGCTCATGTCATGTCTCCGTTGTTAAGTCAGATAGGTGTAATTGCAGCTAGGAATCAAACTGACGAAGCAATTCTGTTCTTCAGGTCGAGCAGGCCTGGTCAGCGCAGGCTTCTTTATTTTGTGCTCGGGATTCACGCGCAGAGAGCGCCAGCAGGCCTCGCTGGAGATCGTCGATGAGATCCTGCGGATCTTCGAGGCCCACGTGCAGACGCACGGCCTGCCCTTGGTAGGGCCAGCGAGCGCCGGTACATCCCTTGCCTGGCGTGAAAGGGATCACCAGGCTTTCATAGCCGCCCCAGGAAACACCCACGCCGAAATGCTCAAGGGCGTCCACGAAGGCTTCGAGCGAAGCTTTTGAACTCGCTCGCAGCACCACCGAGAAGAGGCCGCATGCACCGGTGAAATCACGCTTCCAGAGCGCGTGTCCCGGATGGGAGGGCAGGGCGGGATGCAAAACCGCTTCGACCTGCGGCTGCCGCTCCAACCATTGGGCGACACGCAGCCCGGATTCCCAGTGACGCTGCAGCCTGACCTCCAGCGTACGCAAACCGCGCAGTGCCAGATAAATGTCATCCGGGCCGGCGGTCTGCCCCATGTCCTGGGTAGTCTGTTTGACCTGCGCCCAGGTGTCTCGATTGCAGGTGACCACGCCGAGCATCGCATCGGAATGACCCACGATGTACTTCGTGGCGGCCTGGATCGATACGTCGACCCCGTGCGCGAAGGGCTTGTAGTAAAGCGGCGTCCCCCAGGTGTTATCCATGACCACATAAGCACCGTGCTTATGTGCCGCAGCGGAGATGGCGGGAATGTCCTGGATGTCGAACGTCTCGGACCCGGGCGATTCGACATATACGACACGTGTGTTGGGCCGCAATGACTCTTGGATCGACTTGCCGCCAACGGGATCGTAGGTCTCGACCTCGACACCGAAACGCGTCATCACTCGCTCCAGAAAGGCGCGCGTTGGCGAGTAGGCGCTGTCGGTCACAAGGATGTGGTCACCTGCGGACAGTAGTGCAGTTAGCGCAGTACTGATCGCGGCAAGGCCGGACGGAAAGACGAGTGATCGATATCCGCCCTCGAGAGCGGCAATGGCTTCTTCCAGCGCATGGGTCGTGGGTGTGCCATAGCGGCCATAGGTAGTTGCCCCCGGTTCTTCCGCGGCGCGAGCGCGTTTCATCTCTTCCCATTCGGCCATCGACCCCGCGAGGATGGTCGATGCCCTGAAGATCGGGGTGTTGACGACGCCGCCGAAGCGCTCTGGGTGGCGGCCGGCACTTACTAACTTGGTGCTTTCCTTCATCGGATCTCCATGGCTGTACTGTGCGGCCTTCATGTTTGTGATTGCCGCTGGAATTTCGATCAGCATAGGGAAACCGCCAGAGCAAATTAATTTCTTTTTGGGGGTACATCAGTCCAAAAAAAGAAAAATTTTTCCTTTCCTGCGAACACAATCGTGAGTGTTTGAGTTATTCGATATAAACGCCTGCAATCCAGCCGAGGAGATCAAAATGACAACGGCGCTTCCCTTTGACCACACCCGCATCTATTTCCTACCGTGACCACTACCCGATTTCCGACCCTTTCGCACTGGGGCGCATACACGGCGGTAGTAGAGAACGGGAAGCTCGTTGAGTGTGAGCCGTTTCCGTACGACAGCGCCCCTTCACCCATCCTTCGGTCGATGCCGGGGATGGTGCATTCTGAATTGCGCATCCAGCGACCGGCAGTACGGCGCGGATGGCTCCGCGACCGAGAGCGGGCAAACCGCAGCCGGCAGGGTACAGATGACTTCGTCGAGGTGGACTGGGACACTGCCCTGGACCTTGTGGCAGGCGAGTTGGCACGGGTGCGCGCCACCCATGGCCCTGCATCGATCTTCGGCGGCTCGTATGGCTGGTCATCTGCAGGCCGCTTGCATCATGCCCGCACGCTGACGCATCGCTTTCTGTTCGCCAGTGGCGGATGCACTACGCAGGCCGGCAACTATAGCTGGGGCGCCGCCCAATTCCTGCTGCCACACGTGATCGGTACCTACGCGCCGGTAACCGGAAGGGTGACCGATTGGCGTAGCATCCTTGAGCACACGCAGCTGTTCATCGCCTTTGGCGGCATTCCGCTGCGCAACACACAGATCACCTCCGGAGGAGCGGGCCTGCATAGCTCGCACCAGTGGATCGAGCGCGCAAAAGGTTCCGGTGTGCGCTTCGTCGTCGTCAGCCCTACTCGAGCAGATATGCCCGACGGCTTGAAGGCCCGGTGGGTGCCGATCCGGCCGAACACCGATACCGCGCTGATGCTGGGCATGGCGCATACGCTGCTTTCGCGCGGCCTGCATGACGCGCGGTTTGTCTCCCGCTATTGCGAGGGCTTCGACGCTTTCGCGGCCTATCTGCTGGGCCGCGAAGACGGTCAGGCCAAGGACGCCCAATGGGCGGAATCGATCTGCGCCGTTCCTGCCCAGACAATCGTCGACCTGGCCACCGAGGCCGCCAGCCATCGCGCGCTGATGAACTGCACCTGGTCGTTGCAGAGGGCTCACCATGGCGAGCAACCCTACTGGGCCTGCATCGCACTGGCGGCCATGCTTGGTCAGATCGGCCTTCCGGGGGGTGGTTTCGCGTTCGGACATGGCTCCATCAACGGCGCCGGAACACCTCGGCCCGAGGTTGCAGCACCGGAGATGAGTGCCGGCACCAATCCTGCGAACAGCTCGATCCCCGTGGCGCGAATATCGGATATGCTGCTGAGTCCAGGGGATCGCTACGATTTCAATGGCCGCGAAGGTATATATCCGGATATCCGCATGGTCTATTGGGCGGGTGGCAATCCTTTCCACCACCATCAGGACCTGAACCGGCTGGCACGTGCATGGCAGGTGCCGGAGACCATCGTGGTGCATGACAGTTGGTGGACTCCCACCGCACGACGTGCAGACATTGTCCTGCCGGCCACGACGACGTTGGAACGCAATGACATTGGCGGCTCGTCAAGGGACCGTTACGTGCTGGCGATGCACCAGGCGCTGCCGCCCCAGTTCAGCAGCCGCAACGATTTTGACATCTACCGTGATCTGGCGCTGCGCGCCGGTTGCGAGCCCGCGTTCAGCGGAGGCCGTGACGAGTTCGGGTGGATCCGCCACATCTACGACAGCATGGCGGCGCACTGGGTCGATGCGGGCTTCGACGCGCCGCCGTTTGAACAGTTCTGGGAGCAGGGGTACACCGAACTTCCGGAGCCGAGCGCGCCCTTCGTGCTGCTCTCGGATTTCCGTGCCGATCCGCAGACGCATCCCCTGAAGACACCCAGCGGCAAGATTGAGCTCTACTCCCACCGCGTTGGAGAGTTCGGTTATGAGGACTGCCCACCGCACCCTGCCTGGCTCCCGCCTGCTGAATGGCTTGGTGGTGCGGCTGCCCGGCATTGGCCTTTGCACCTCATTACATCCCAGCCGCCGGACAAGCTGCACTCCCAATTGGACGCCGGCAGCCACTCCATGGCCATGAAGGTCCGGGGCCGGCAGGCGATCCACATGCATCCGCTGGATGCTGCCGAACGCGGCATTATGGAGAACGATATTGTGCGTGTGTTCAATGAGCGCGGCGCATGTCTGGCCGGTGCATGCCTGGATGATGCGCTGATGCGCGGTGTCGTGGTGATGGCTACCGGCGCCTGGTTCGATGCGAGCGACAGTCTGCTCGAACGCCATGGCAATCCCAACGTTCTGACGATGGACCGTGGTACCTCCAGTCTGGCGCAGGCATCCAGCGCCCTTTCCGCGCTGGTCGAGATCGCGCCATGGTCGGAGGGTGAGCCGCCGGAAGTTCAGGCCTTTAAACTGCCGGTGGTGTGCCCGATAGCGAAATGAGCCGAAAAGACCATTCCTGGCCTGACTTTGAGGGACCGCTTGAGGAAGCGAAGATGTGCTCGAACTCCGCACTTCAGGTCGAAGGCTTCTTCGATCCCGATACTCGGACCATCAGCTACATGGTGCTGGACGCATCGAGCCGCCAATGCGCGATCATCGACAGCGTGCTGGGCTACGATCCGGGGACCGGCCGCACTTCGACCGTCAGCGCCGACAGGCTCGTGGCCCGCGTGCGCGAACTCGACGTACGGGTGCAATGGATTCTGGAGACCCATGTGCATGCCGATCACCTCTCGGCTGCCCCTTATCTGCAGCGCACGCTCGGCGGAACGCTGGCCATCGGCCGCCACATCACCGCCGTGCAGCGCGTCTTCGGAGCCTTATTCAACACGGGCGGCAGCTTTGCCCGGGATGGCACGCAGTTCGACTGTCTGCTGGAAGATGGCGAGACCTTCGTGATCGGTGGCCTGCAGGTCCAGGCTCTCCATACACCTGGACATACTCCGGCCTGCATGACCTATGTCGTCAATGACGGGCGGAAAACGGCAGCCTTTGTCGGCGATACCTTGTTCATGCCGGACTACGGAACAGCGCGCTGCGATTTCCCTGGCGGCAATGCGCGAGCGCTTTTCCACTCCATCAAGAAGGTACTGAGCCTGCCGCCGGAGACTCGCCTGTACACGTGCCACGACTATCAGCCGGGAGGCCGTGAGCTACGCTTCATCAGTACGGTAGCCGAACAGCGCGAGCACAACATCCATCTGCGCAACGGCATCGATGAGGCTACCTTCGTTGCCATGCGCCAGGCTCGCGACGCGGGCTTGGCCATGCCGGCACTGATGCTGCCTTCTGTGCAGATAAACATGCGCGCCGGCCGATTTCCGCCCGCGGAGGACAACGGCGTCCGCTACGTCAAAGTTCCGCTGAATGCGATCTGATACTACAGGCAGCGGTTCAGTGCATCCGAGGTACATGAAGCCGGGTGCGGATGAATAGCGGCTGGCTGCACGTCGGTCGGGGATGACGGGCACCTGACTACGCGTAGTCCAACGGTAGCGCCGTGGTGTACTTGATCTGTTCCATCGCAAAGCTGGAGCTGACGTCGGCCAGCTCCGCCCCTTGGATCAGCTTCTTGTAGACTCGATCGTAGGCGGCGATATCCGGCACTACCACACGCAACAGGTAGTCGGTGTCCCCTGCCATGCGGTAAAGCTCGGTCACCTCCGGGATCGATGCCATTAACCCATGAAACTGGCTGATCCATTTCAGGTTGTGCTGGCTGGTGCGCACCGAGACAAAGACCGTGACGCCGGCATTCAGCTTGTCCGCGTCCAGCAACGCAACGCGCTTGAGGATCAGGCCGGCCTCTTCCAGTTTCTGGATGCGGCGCCAGCACGGCGTCGAGGTCAGGCCGACGCGCTCCCCGATTTCGGCCACGGGGACGGTGGCGTCTTCCTGCAGGATGGCAAGGATTTGTTTGTCGTAGCGGTCCATGTCCATTAGGGGGGCTATGTCAGGATCGAGCGGTTACCCGCGCACGGTAGAGCTAGCGCCAGTGCGTGCTAAGCGTCCGCTGTCTGTACCACGAGGTTTACGCCGGTGGCAATGTGGTCGCGATGCACGCCGTAGAGGTGCAAGGAGAGCGCGATGTCGTCGCTGGCATTGCCTAGCGCATGGATATGCTGTAGGCCATGGGGTGCGCTCACGGTGCTGCCGGTTTCTCGCACGACTGTGTTGGTTAATTTCGCTCGCTGGCTGGCGGGGTCCCATTGGTAGTGCTGCTCGCGCAGCGTGCCACGCAGCACCCGGTAGGCGCACCAGGTCCGGTGGCCATGAATCGGACTCGACTGGCCCGGTCGCCAGACCAATACCATCGCCGAGAAGCGGCCCAGTGGATCGACATGGACAAGGTGGCGAGCATAGGTGTCCGGTTTGCCAAGCAGCGCGCCCGGCGGCAGCGTAGCAAGCAGCGCGTCTGTGTCTTGCAGATGGGCCGCGATGTGGCTGGCTACCATCCGCGCGCAGTCGGCGAAGCTGGCCTCGATGTCGAGCGCCAGCTGGTCGAGCGGTGTGACGGACAGGGAGAGAAAAGGTGAAACTGCGGAACGTGCGGAAATCGGTGGCGATCCGGTTGGCATGGCAGGCTCCTTGGCGTCGACAGATGTATCCATGATATGAATGTGCCAGGAGCACAGGCGTGCGAACCGCGGTTTCGTTTCACCAGAAATTGCAAGTTCATTCCTATACAAGTTTAAATGGAGGAATAATATGCTCAAGCCCGCCGGCAATGAGGAATGCTTGGTATCGGGTCTCTGCGGACGTGGCGGTTTTTTTTAAAGGACTAGGACCTTGGCAACGGCAAGTGCCGCCTCGACCTGTGCCCGCTTGCGCGTGGCGAGCGGCTCGGCGATGGTCAGGGAGACTGTCCCCCGCAGCCCCGGTTCGGTGTGAATCCTGTGCGATGTCGTGGATGCGGAACCCGGGGCCACGCCGGGCGGAAAGACGGCCGCATCGGCATCGTGCGATTGCAGCAGCAGCTTGCCCTGGTCGTCACGGACCACGTAGGTCAGCAACTCGTCGAGCGCAAGTACGGCTGCGATGCGGCTACTGCTGCCAGCATCGCCCTCCGCATCGCGCCCGAGGATGTGCATGATGGCCAGCGGCAGCAGGCGCTGGGCCGTCTGCTGCAGCGCGCTGTCCGACACGCGATCGACTTCGCGGCGCAGCACGTAGAACGAAGCCGCCGCCGTTGCACAGGACAGCACGACCAAGCCTGCCACCAGCGCCCATAGTCAGTCCCGCCTGAACCGGTAGCCGAGCCCGCACGGGGTCTCGAAGACGGCATCGGCGCCGAGCTTCTCACGTAACCGGCTCATATGGACCTCGATGGCATTGCTTCCAATCTCTTCACTGAAGGAATAGAGGCGCTCTTCGAGCCGCGCCTTCGACACAATCATCCCTGGATGCTGGATCAGCGCTTCGAGCAACGCCCATTCACTGGCTGTCAGATCAATACGGGCATCGCCGCGTATCACGCCAAGGTGCTGTTCTCGACTCCCCAATCGGCTATTCCGAGCGGAGTTTCAGTGTTGACGCACCGAAGCGCAGTTCAGTCCCAACCATCATGCCGGCCCTTCTTCAAACACCTTGCATAGTTGTGGCAAGCCGGCGGTTTATCCTTTCACCAGGCGGTTGCCTGCAACACCAACGCACAACGACGAAAAGAGCATAAGCACCGCGACGATTGCCATGCCCATTGGCAGGCTATGAAAGAGGCCTTGTACCCTACCGATGTACATTGGCGCAAGCCAACCGCCGAACAAGGCCCCAAAGGAGCTGATCAAGGCGATGGCAGCGGGCCTGACCTTTGCGGACAGGTATGTCTGAGGGATGGACCAGAAAATTGCCAGGGACGAGTAAACGCCGATGTTCGCCAGCATGAATCCGACGAGAGCGGTTGCTGCGCCGCGAGAAGCTGCCACCATGCCGAAGCCGGCCGCTGCCAAAAGCATGCAGGCGACTGCGTGCCACACACGCTCTTTCATCTTGTCGGAACGGCGAGACAAGTACGTCATACCCACAACACCTGCAAGCGGTGGTACTGCGGAGACAAAGCCGATAACCGAGAGATTGACGCCGTGCCCGTGCATGATTTGTGGCAGCCATATGCCGAGCGTGGCGTTGCCGCAAAAGATTCCGATGTAACCGATAGCCAGAATCCAAAGAACCGGACGACGCAGTAACTGCCCAAGCTTCGCGGACTTTTCATGGTGGACAGTTGTCTCGCGGTCGATTTGGGCCTGCAGCCATTCGCGTTCGGATGGGCTCAACCATTTCGCCTGATGAGGCCTGTCGGTCAAGTAGAAGATACCAATCACGCCGAGTAGCACCGCCGGCAGCCCCTCAAGTATGAACAGCCACTTCCACCCCGGCACTCCGAGGGCACCGTCGAGCTGCAGAATGGCTCCGGACACGAGCGACGCCAGGATGTATGCCGACGGAACCGCGTATGTGAAAGCGGCGTTGTAACGGGCGCGGTAACTCTGCGGAATCCAGTAGCTGAGAAACAGAAAGACGCCGGGAGTGAGTCCCGCTTCTGCCATGCCGAGCAGGCCGCGGACGAGGTAGAAGCTATGTGGGCCTGTCACGAATGCCATCGACATGGTGACCACGCCAAACAGCATCGCGATACGCGTCAACGTGATGCGCGCCCCGAATCGGGCGAGAGCCAGATTGCTGGGTACTTCAAACAGGGAGTATCCGAGGAACAGGATGCCCACGCCGATTCCGTACATCTGCGGAGTAAGGCCAAGGTCCTTGTTCATTGAGAACGATGCAAATCCCAAATTGCCGCGGTCCAGCACCGAAACGACGTACAGCGCAATTACGTACCACATCAGGCGCCGACCGACCTTCCTGACAATGGCGTCGCCTGAGGCTTTATCGGCACTTTCACTGCTTGTGGCCTCGAGTGAGGGGCGCATGGGGGCTGAGGACGCTTCCATTTTGTCTCCGAATCTGTGTGGTGGGACCACTTTGGTAGGTGCACTATAGAAAAGTTGTCGTAACGAGCGATATTCGGGCAATCCCTAAGGTCAGTTTGACGTGCGTTTTATGGCCGGCAGCTTCGCAATGTGACGAGTGCCTGCGCAGATGAAACCCCGGCACCATGCAGTTGGCTGGGAGATCAGGGTTAGTACTGATTTATTGATACCCCTACGGCTCTACAATTGGCCCTACCAGATTGGACTACCAAAAAAGGACCTCACATGCTTTCTCGCGAAGACAACGAACTGCTGGTGCGCGTCGGCCAGGGGACGGCCATGGGCACGCTGATGCGGCTGTACTGGATTCCCTTTCTCAAGTCTTCTGAGGTAACGCCTGGTGGCCAACCTTACCGTGTGCGGCTGCTCGGTGAGGACCTGGTCGCATTCCGGGACAGCAGCGGGAAAGTAGGTTTGGTGGACCACGCATGCCCCCACCGCGGAGCACCGATGGTGTTCGCTCGTAACGAGGACGAAGGCTTGCGTTGCGTCTATCACGGCTGGAAGTTCGAAGTGAGCGGACAGTGCAAAGAGATGCCTTGCGAGCCGGCAGACAGCCCGATGTGCAAGCGCATGAAAATCAAGGCTTACCCTGTCAAGGAGCGCAATGGCGTCCTGTGGGCTTACATGGGCGCCGACGCCGAGAATGCCCCGGAGCTTCCAGAAGTGGAATGGAACATGGTGCCTGAGGAGCAAGTCGCAATTTCCATGCGCGTACAGGAGTGCAACTGGCTGCAGGCGCTCGAAGGCGAGATTGATTCCGCGCATGCCGCCATCCTCCACGGCCGTGTCGGAGAGGGTGGCGTGATCAATCAATGGCGCCAGGCGCAGGATTTGAGCCCAACGTTCGAGTGCGTGCAGCACGATGCCGGCGTCAGCATCGGAGCCCGACGTAAGACCCCGGATGGTGCCAACTATGTGCGCGTCAATCAGTTCCTCATGCCCTTCTGGACGCTGGTACCCCCGCAATCCCAGTTTCCCGAACTGAGCGGCCATGCGTGGGTTCCTATCGATGACGAGCACACGCTATGCCTGATGTTCTCGTACCACCCAGCCAAGCCGTTCTATGAGAAGACGCGCAAGCTTTTCAAGGAAGGGCACAACGGGCGCGAGACGGGACATCATTCAGAAGTCGCATTTGAGAAGCGTCCGGTCACTGAGCCGTATCACACGTACTGGAGCCGCTACAACCGCAGCAACGCTTACCAATTCGACTATCAGCTCCAGATGGACAAGTACAACTCCGGCATGCCGGGCCTGTGGATTCAGGATGCAGCTTGCCAGTCGGGCGTGACGCCGATTTTCGACCGTAGCAAAGAACACCTCGGCACTAGCGACACCGGAGTAGCCCGGACTCGACGTGTGCTGCTTGAGGCAGTAAAGAAACTGGCTGCTTCCGGCGAACGCCCTCTCTCAAGCAACGTGCCGGGCGCTTTCCGTTGGCGGGCAGTATCGCTGACGATTCCCCTTGGCGGAGACTGGATGAAGCTGGGCGAAGACGTCATGCGCGCAGAGCCGGGCAAGGACTTTGGCTACACCCCCTGACGCGTAGTACTGGATATGAGCATGAACACCTCGCTGATTGAAATTCGCTTGAAGCGAATCACCTTCGAAGCAGAGAGAATCTCTTCGTTTGACTTTGTTTCCGCTGACGACAGGTCCCTGCCAGGCTTCCACCCTGGCGCGCACATCGACCTGCATCTCCAGCCGGGTATGGTCCGCAGCTATTCCCTCGCAAATGCAGCAGCGGCGGACCCTGCGTATTACCGTGTTGCAGTTCAGCGCGAACCCGACGGCCGAGGTGGCTCACGTTGGGCCCATGACAAGCTTCGCGTCGGCGACACGTTGTGGGCCACGGCACCCCAAAACGATTTCCCTCTCGACGAATGTGCCTCAAGCGCCATATTTTTCGTCGGCGGAATTGGCATCACGCCCGTGCTGCCAATGATTCGCAGGCTCGACGCGATTGGGCGCGAGTGGAGACTGATGTACGCCAGTCGTTCTCATAAGGAGACCGCATTCACCGAGGAGCTTCGGCGAATCGACGCAGGACGTGGGCGCGTCTGCCACTTCCATGACTCCGAACCGGGTCAGCGGCTGGATATCAGCGCCACTGTGGCCACGCTTGCTCAAACCACGCACGTGTATTGCTGCGGCCCCACACGGATGATTGACGACTTCCTGGCAGCTACCCAAGCAAGGAACCCCGCCACGGTTCACTATGAACGCTTCTCTGCCACGCAACAGGCGGCCATGGAAGGCGGTTTCGACGTGGTTCTTCACAAGAGTGGCTCGAGGTTACGCGTCGAACCCGGGAAGACCATCCTCGACGTGCTGTTGGATAATGACGTGACAGTGCCCTATTCCTGCTGCAACGGCGTGTGCGGGAGCTGCCGAACTGGAATTATCGACGGCCAGGCAGACCACCGAGACGACTTTCTCAGCGACGAGGAGAAGCAAGCCAACCAGTCCATCATGGTTTGCTGCTCCGGCGCCCGCTCCAAGACGCTGGTGCTCGACCTTTGATGGCAGGCTACAGGGCTCAGAACGGACAATGGAAACCACATCATGACCAACGTACAAGAAGCCACCGCTGAATCCCGACCTAGCGCCGGCTCGAATGTTATCGCCGGCATCCTGGCATATCTACAGGACCGGCGTCTGCAGCCAGGAGACCGCTTGCCTTCAGAGCGGGATTTGGCGGAGCGTCTTGGCGTGGGTCGAAATGCTGTACGTGAAGCGCTATCGACTCTTGTGACGTTGCGGGTGGTTGAGTCGCGGCCGAATTCCGGCATCTATCTGCGTCACATGTCACGCGAGAGCAGCTTCGAGGCCCTCGTGCTGCTGACCGACATCGGCGCAACGCCTACCCCCACTGAAGTCACTGAAACGATGGAAGTGCGGGCACATCTTGAGTTGCTCGCCGTTAGCTTGGCTTGCCAGCGCCGAACTGATGAGGACGTGGCCCGCATGGAAGCCATCCTTGCACGGACTGACGCAATTCTCGAAGCTGGCGGGAACATCGCGGAAATGGACACGGACTTCCATATCGCGGTGGTCGATGCAGCACACAACTCTGTGCTCGTTCGCACCCTCAATGCCTTCTATCGCTTCACCGCGCGCCGAAGAGCGGTTCTTTTCGAGGACCGGACGCAAGGTCTGGCGTCGGCGCGCGAACACCGCCAGATGCTCGAGCACATTCGAAATCGCGACATTTCGAAGGCAGAACGCCTAATCCTGCAGCATATGGACCGGGCGACAACTTACTGGTCCAGCTACCTGGAAACCTGACCCAAGCGGCCACCTGAGCCGCAGCCCCCAACCAGGAGACTTACCATGCGCACCCGGCCTTCGCACCTGCGTGCAATGCTCTCGTTCGCCCTTTTTCTGCTGGCCACGCTCGCTTTGGCCAAGGAATTCCCAGAAAAACCCATCCGGCTAGTTGTTCCCTACGCCGCCGGCGGCAGCACAGATCAACTCGCACGCATCATTCAGAAGCCAATGCGCGAGTACCTCGGCCAACCCGTCGTGGTCGAAAACAAGCCCGGGGCAGGCGGAGCGCGACGAAGTGGGTCAATGGAACCCAGTTCTTACGAAATTCGACATTCACCTCTGAGCCAAATCACGCCATGCTAGACAACCTCGAAGCCGACTTTCCGCCCCATGTTCCCCGCCCGGCAGGGGCACCGACCGCGTTGGAGGGCCTCCGCGTGGTGGACTTTACTCACTTCATTGCAGGTCCTTTCGCCACGATGATGCTGGCGGACATGGGAGCAGATGTCATCAAAATCGAAGCACCGGGCCGCGGCGATGATTTTCGCCAGTACCCACCGGTCCACACGGACCTTGGACAAGGCGCACCATTTCTGTGGTCCAACCGTAACAAGCGAAGCATCGCCATCGACTTGAAGACGCCTGAAGGGCTTAAGGTGGCGCGGGAGTTGATTGCCAGCGCAGACGTCGTCGTGGAGAACTTTTCGACCGGTGTCATGGAGCGATTCGGCCTTGACTATGCGAGCTGCAAAGTCGGCAATCCGCGCCTCGTCTATTGTTCGGTTTCCGCGTATGGCCGAAGCGGTGCATATGCCGACCGCCTTGGCTTCGACCCAATCGCACAGGCCGAAAGCGGCTTCGTTTCCATGAACGGCTATGCTGACCGTGAAGGCGTTCGAGCATTGTCGCCGGTGATGGACATCAGCACTGCCATGATGGCATGCAATGCCATCCTTGGAGCCTTGCTGTCGCGCGAGAAGTCTGGCAAGGGGCAAGCGGTCGAGATTGCTCTATTCGACAACGCAGTGCTGATGACTGGTTACGCCCCGATGCAACATCTGTTCAGTGGCGCTGACCCTCAACGGCACGGCAATACCAGCCCTGATACGTGTCCTTCCGGTGTGTTTAAAGCCAGGGACCGCTCCTTCTACATCAATTCCGGTAACAACGGCATCTTTCAGCGGCTGATGACTCAAGTCATCGGCCGGCCGGACTTGGCAACGGACCCGAACTATGCAACCGGTGATTTGCGCAGAGCACGCCGAGAAGAGCTGTTTGAGGTTCTTGAGCAGGCATTTGCCGAGCATCCCTGGAGCCATTGGCAGGGTCTCATGCGCGCCGCAGGTGTCCCAAGCGGTGAAGTACGTAGCGTGGGGGACGCCATTCGGTCACCAGAGGCGCGTGAAAGCCGAATCGTGAGCCGAATTCCCCATCCAAAGGTCGGCTGGGTTCCGAATATCTCCTTGCCCATCCGCTATAGCGATACGCCCATGGTCGACCCAACACCGGCCCCGGCAGTTGGGGAACACACACTTGAAGTCCTGCGAGCCGTGCTTGGCTACGACGACAGGAAAGTCGAAGAGCTTCGCTGCGCCGGCGCGTTGGGTAAAGACCATCGCGCACTGACGAAGGAATCTGCATCGTGACTCGCACGTTGAAGGGACAAGTTGCGGTAATCGGCATCGGCGAAAGCCAGTATTACCGCCACGGGAAGTCACCCGACAGCGAGTTCAAACTCGCACTACAGGCGATTCTCGCTGCTTGCAAGGATGCCGGAATCAGCCCGCGCGAAATTGACGGATTCTCGTCATTTAGCGATGACCGTAGCGACCCCTCTCGGCTGGCTGCGGCCCTCGGCATTCCCAGACTGCGTGCTACCACCATGCAATGGGGAGGTGGCGGTGGCGGCTGTTGCGGTGCCGTCGCCAATGGTGCCGCCTCGATACAAGCCGGCCTGGCGGACTGCGTCGTCGTATTTCGTTCTCTCGCCCAAGGCCAGTTTGGAAGATTCGGGCGAACCACAGGCATTGATACGATTTCAGGCGAAAAGGCGTACCTGATGCCTTATGGGGTCCTGACCCCACCTCAGCGCTTCGCCATGCGCGTGCGTCGGTTCATGCATGACCACGGCGTCCGACAAGAGGCGCTGCGAGCCATCGCCTTGGCCTCCTATCACCATGCGCAGTCGAATCCGCGGGCGGTCATGTACGGCAAGCCACTGGACGAAGAGAAGTACGACCAGTCTCGATGGATTGCGGAACCGTTTCACCTGTACGACTGCTGCATGGAGAACGACGGCGCAGCTGCACTGATTCTGGTTCCTGCTGAGCGTGCGAAGGATTTTCGCGGCAAGGCCGCGTACATCTTGGGCGCAGCCTCCGGGTCAGGCTACCGGACGGGCGCGATTCCGCATAACTCACCATTGTATGGCAGCGCGAGCTTCGACACCGTTGCGCCGGACCTCTTCCGAATGGCCGGCATCGGGCCGGCTGACGTCGGAGTCGTTCAGAGCTATGAGAACTTCACGGGCGGCGTGGTGATGGCGCTGGCCGAACACGGCTTCTTCAAACCTGAGGAAGCCAATGAGTTCCTGGCGCTCGAAAACCTGATTGCTCCATCGGGAAAGCTTCCGCTCAACACTAGCGGGGGCAACCTCGCCGAGTGCTACATGCACGGCTTCGAACTGGTGCTGGAGGCAGTTCGACAGATTCGTGGCACCTCATGCAACCAGGTGTCGCGTAATGACGTGGCGCTCGTAATCGGCGGCCCTATGGTCACCCCTGTTAGCAATCTATTGCTGGCATCGGAGGAGGCAACGCAATGACCCACGAAACCAGCGACATCGCGTACCTGCCTTCAGGCCTCCCCATTCCCGTCCCCGAGCCGGAGGGGCTTTCTGCCCCATTCTGGAATGGCTTGCGCGAAGGCCGTTTGCTAGTCCAACGCTGCCAGCATTGCGAGACTTGGCAATTCGGTCCAGAGTGGCTCTGCCACCAATGCCACCAATTCGACCCCGGCTGGCAAGAGGTGGCCCCACGAGGCCGCATCTATAGCTGGGAACGCGTATGGCACCCCTCGCACGACGCACTGAACGGGCATGGCCCGTACCTCGCGGTGCTTGTTGAACTGCCACACGCGGGGAATGTGCGCCTTGTGGGTAACCTTCTCGGAGACCCAATGCAAGACGTCGTGATTGGCTCCGAAGTCGTAGGCGTATTCGAGCATCACCTCGATGCCAGTCCGCCGTTCGCGTTGCTGCAATGGCGTCTCTCCTCGTAAGTTCGCAGAATATGCCTGAATACGATTTGGTGGTGTGTGGCGCTGGAGCGGGGGGCATGTCTGCAGCGCTCACCGCGGCCCATCATGGACTTAGCGTTCTGATTTGCGAGGCGACAGACCAAGTCGGTGGCACGACGTCGACGTCTGCGGGGACGCTCTGGCTCCCCGGCAACCGTCACGGTCAGAAAGCCGGTTACGACGATAGCATCGCAGCTGGCCAGCAATACCTGGACGCGTTGATTGGCCCTGACGACCATCTCGGTCGTCGACAGGCATTTTTCGAGAGTGCAGGCCCGGCCATCGAATTTCTTGAAGAACGATGCGAACTCGCTTTTGTGAGCGCTGGCCGACATCCTGACTATTTGGAGCTGCCAGGCGCCGCCGGGTGCGGCCGGGCGCTGTCTCCGGTCGAGTTCGACGGCCGTCGGCTGGGGGCAGATTTCGACAGAGTTCGCCCTCCGCTAAAAGACTTCCTAATCCTTGGCGGGATGATGGCGAACAAGTCCGACGTCCAGGCTTTGGTACAGCGCTACCGGTCATGGCCAGCATTTCGCCGAACACTTCAGCTTGTGTGCCGGTATGTTCGCGACCGCCTTTCGTACGCGCGGGGCACCCGGCTTGTCATGGGCAACGCACTGGTAGCCAGGATGCTCCTTGGCTTGCGCAAGGCAGGTGTTGAGATTCGCTTTGGCACCCGTCTGCTCAAGCTGGAAAAGACCGGGAATCGCGTCAGTTCCATTGCCGTCGAGTCGGCCGGACAATGCGAACACATCAGGGCTCGTATCGGCGTAGTGCTTGCTACGGGCGGCATTGGACACAACGCCGACCTTCGCCGGCAACTAGACCCGAACGCATTCGACTCACTAACGCCGCAAAGTGTGCGCGGGGACGCCCTGGTTGCGGCCCAGGAGGTAGGCGCGAAGTTCGAGCACCAAACGCGTGACTTCTTGTGGCAGCCGGTCTCCCGCGTCCCAGATGGGGCTGGCGGGTATCGGCTATTCCCCCATCTCTATCTTGACCGCGCAAAGCCCGGTCTCATCGCAGTGAACAGGGCGGGAAGGCGCTTCGTCAACGAAGGGGCTTCCTATCACCACTTTGTAGAGGGAATGCTGGGCGATGAGGAGGGCTCGGCCGGCAACCTACCGGCGCATCTCGTGTGCGACCACAAGTTTGTGGAGAAGTATGGCATTGGAATCGTTCCTCCTGGCACACGAAATCTGAGAGCGTTTGAGCGCTCGGGATACCTGGTTTCCGCCCCCACCATCTCAAAGCTGGCGGAGAAGCTCGGGGTTGACTCCGCGGGACTAGAGGCCAGCGTTATACGACAGAACGAAAGCGCAGAACAGGGCCGCGACCTCGAGTTCTGCAAGGGGGAAACTGCAGTGAGTCGGTTTAACGGGGACGACAAGGCGCGTCATCCTTGCTTGGGGCCGATTAAAGCACCGCCATTCTGCGCGGTACAGGTCTTTCCTGCCGACGCGGCAAGTTGTTCGGGTCTCAGGACGGACCAAGATGGTCGGGTGCTTACTGGAAACGACGCACCTCTTGAAGGGCTCTATGCCTGCGGCAATGACATGGCATCGGTCATGAGGGGCTCCTACCCAGGACCTGGCGCGACACTCGGACCTGCGATGGTCTTCGGGTATCGGGTTGGAATACATGCCTTTCGCACTGCCAAGCAATGATGATGGCTGAGACGGAACACGGAGACATGATGAATCGGGACGGAACTACAGTATCTCAACCATCCAATGGCGTGCATGATCGCGGGCCGCTTCATGGAGTCCGCGTTGTCGAATTCGCGGGCCTGGGCCCTGGCCCCTTTGCCTGCATGCTACTGGCCGACATGGGAGCCGATGTTGTTCGCATCGACCGCCCTGGTGCCAAGCCACGGCATCCCAAAGACCTGATTGGCCGAGGTAGACGCACAGTCCATCTGGACCTGAAGGACAGCGAAGACCGAAAGCGCGTCCTCGGACTGCTTGAACATGCGGATGCGCTGGTTGAAGGGTTTCGGCCGGGCGTCATGGAGAGGCTGGGGCTCGGACCGGAACTAGTTGAGCAAATCAATCCACGCCTGGTTTATGGTCGGATGACTGGTTGGGGGCAAGACGGACCACTCGCACAAGCTGCTGGTCACGATATTAACTACATCGCCCTAAGCGGGGCATTGGCGGCCATTGGTGAAGGCGGCTCGCCTCCCATTCCTCCGCTTAATCTTGTAGGAGATTATGGCGGTGGCAGTCTATACCTTGTTGTCGGAATGCTGGCCGGTTTGCTGGAGGCTCGCAGCTCCGGCCGCGGCCAGGTGGTGGATGCTGCAATTTGCGACGGCGCCCTGTCGTTAATGAGCCTGGCCCAGGGCCAACGGTTGCGGGGCACATTCATGGAGCAGCGAGGGAGCAACATGCTCGATGGCGGCGCTCCCTATTACGCTTCATATCGGACAAGAGACGACAAGTTTGTTTGCGTGGGTGCGATCGAGCCGCAGTTCTTTGCGTTGCTATGCGTGAAGCTTGACTTGGACCCCGCGCTCCGCGATGCGCAGCATGACCGTCTACGCTGGCCCGCGTTGCGCTCCGAACTGACGCGAATCTTTCAGACGCAGACACAGGCAGAATGGGTGGCTCAACTCGAAGGAACGGATGCGTGCTTCGCGCCTGTGCTTGCACTGAGTGAGGTCTTAGGCCACCCGCATATGGCAGCACGCAGCGCCATGGTTGATGTTGATGGTGTGGCGTACCCGGCTCCGGCACCGAGGTTCTCCAGGACGCGCTCGACGATCGCCGAATGCAATGCTATGGACATTCAGGAAAGTGAAGCCATTGTCGGCGAATGGCGCCTAGCGGCGCCGGCGACTATCCGCTAAACCAGGCTGACAAGGCCGTACGGATAGCTGAAAAGACTCTCTGGCTAGCGACCAACGAAAACGGGGTCGCGCTTCTCCAGAAACGCGCGCAAGCCTTCCTGGCCATCGTCGGTGTCGTAGCAGATGTTCTGTGCCGCCGTTTCACGGAACAGTGCCTCCCGCATTCCCCCCTGGTGATGCTGCTGAACTGCGCGCTTGGCTAGCCGGATCGGCAGCGGAGCATTCAGCGCGATGCGCTGCGCCAGGTCCATCGCGGCAACCATCAAATCCCCCGGCTCGACGACTTGACTGACGATCTGCAAGCGAAGCGCGTCTTCCGCATCGATTGCGGCACCGGTGTAGATCAGTTCGAAGGCCTTTGATTGTCCCACGATAGTTGGCAGGAGGTAGGTACCACCGTAGTCGGGCATCAGACCTCGCTTGACATGGGATTGCGAGAAGATGGCTGTGCGCGACGCAATGCGAATATCCGCCGCCAGAGCGAGATTCATGCCGGCGCCCATGGCGGGGCCATTGACAGCCGCGATGACTGGCTTGCTTGCTTCATAGACTGCCAGCAGCGTTCGGTCGCGAGGCGGTTCGATCTTGTCAGCCAGCGGCCGGCCCTCGGTTACGCGACCATAGATCTCGCGCAGATCACCGCCGGCGCAAAAGGCCTTGCCGGCACCTGTCAGGACTACCACGCGCACTTGATCATTGTCGTTCGCCATTGCCATGGCCGCGACAATGTCTTCGCGCATTGTGCCGCCGAGCGCATTGCTGCGCTCAGTGCGGTTGAGCGTAATGATCGCTACACTGTCTCGCTGTTCGTATAGAACACATCCAAAGACCCGGTGCATGGGGTTGTCTCCAATAATTGCCTATTGGCCACTACATCGTTGTTGCTACCGAGCCTGTTCTTCGGTCGACCGACATCTGTACATGAGCGAAATCACCATGGAGTGCACCGTCTCTCCGCGTTGATTCTTGACGATGCGATCGCAAGTCACGACGCCCTGCTCGCCGCTGCTGGTCAGCTTCTTTTCCGTAGGCGTGATGAAAACCTGGATGGTGTCGCCTGCCTTGACCGGAAGGTGCATACGCCACTTGTCCAGACCAAGCATCGCGACAATGGTGCCGTCATTGATGCCGCTCAGGCATTGAAGTCCGCCTGCGATGGCCAGCACGAGGGGACCGTGCGCAATCGGCTCTCCATAGGGTTGCGTCTTGCAGAACTCATGGTCGATATGCGGCGCGTTGTGGTCGCCCGACAGGCAGGCGAAATTGACAATATCGGTCAGGGTGACGGTGCGTCGGGAAGTAACGATAGTCTTGCCGATTCCAAAATCCTCGAAATAGAGGCCACGTGGTCGATATTGAGCTGCGTTATCAGTCATTGCGTAATCCAGGAATTGAGGTTAGGCAAAAGAGCGGTCCATGCATCCGAAGACGCATGGATCATGTGAAGAAGAGTTTTGTTGGTCGGGCCGGCGGCATCTACTGCTTTTCAATGCGAGCAAGCTCCGCAATGCGTACATAGCGGGCTGTGTCACGAGCGATCAAGGACGTGTAGGCCTCGGGTGTCGATGACTTGGCCTCGATCCCGAGCAGGGAGAACTGGTGCCGTACTTCGCCGGATTCAACCGCCTTTACAATCTCCACATTTAACCGCCTGACAATCTCTGGCGGCGTTCCAGCCGGTGCAAGCAGGCCAAGCCAGCCGGTGAAATCGAAGTCCTTGTAGCCGAGCTCCTGCATGGTAGGGGTATCGGGCAGCGCATCCGATCGCTTTGCGCTCAGCATGGCAAGAGGCTTGATACGGCCACTGCGGATATGAGGCAGGATCGGACCAACAGAGTCAGGAGCGACCGTGATCCTGCCGCCAACCAGATCGGTTTCAGCTTCAGCTGGGCCTTTGTACGGGATGGGAGCGATGTCCGTTCCCGCCTGCTGATTGAGGGATTCCATCGCGAGCTGATAGAGGCCGGCCGAACTGCCATAGGTCACGGTGCCCGGCGCCCGTTTCGCTTGGGCGATGAGATCCGAAATCGAGTTGATCGAGGCGTCCTTGCGAGTCACCAGCAGCAACGGCGTGGCGGCAACCAGCGAGATGGGCGTGAAGTGCTTGCGGGGATCGAAGGGGGGCGCCTTGAGCAAGGCGGGCGGCACCATTGTCGAGGAAGCACTCGACAGCACCAGGGTATAGCCATCCGGAATGCTGCGGGCGGTGGCCTGCATGCCAAGCATGCCATTGGCGCCAGGACGATTCTCGACAATGACTGGCTGCCCGAGCGGCGGTCCAATCCGCGCCGCCACGGCGCGCGCCGTGATGTCGGAGGTCGATCCCGCCGTGAATGGCACGATGATCCGGATCGGCCGGCTTGGGTAGGCGGGCTCGGCAGACACGCCAGCGCATGCCATGCTCATCGCTATTGCAACACCCGAAGAAAAAGCTGTTCTCATGTCCTGCGACCTCTCTCGTTCTCGCCTGATGGCGTGTTACAGGGATCAGTGCGCCTACGTCATGCGCAATGTGCGCCTTGATTCTCTTGCAATGCGGAGGCAAGCCAGTCAATGCCCGGCTCGTCTTCGAGGTCCAGCACGCGCTTTGCATAGGCAAGCGCGCTATCGCGCGAGATGCACCAAGAGACCAGTGCAACAAACTTTTCCACCAGATCGCTCGGGCTGAGCGGATTCGAAGGTGCCCCGCGCGGCGCATCCTGGTACAAAGTCTGTGACTGATCCGTGTGGCGGCGCCGGATCGAGACGTGGCTGCGTTCGTAGTGGTGCAGCGACGAATCGGCTGTGACACGGATGTTCGGCATGACCGCGCGCACATCGGGCCGGTTGAGATACTCGTGATGGTCGAGACTGTGTCCGGGCAGGATGACATCGAATCCACAAGCCGCGAGCGCGAGGCAATAGCGGATATCGAAGCGCGCCTCGTTCGCTGTGCGAGGGGTTTCGGCCTTGACCACCGCTTCATGGACATAGGCCGGCAGCCGGACCTCAATGTCGCACCCGGCAAGGCCACCCTGCCAATCACGCCGCAAGGCGACGAGTGCATCGACTGCGGAATGGATATAGCCGCAGCAGGCGTGTAGTTTGCGGCGTGGGGCGAGCAGCGCCCAGGTTTCCAATGCCACGCGCGCATTCTGATGGCCGTTTGTCGATACCGTCGAGAAGTATCCAAGGTCGCCGTCAAACAGGCGAAGCGGCCCGGTCATGCCATGGCTGGCATACTGAACCGCGGTGACGGCGGTGGCGGCAGGCTGCGCACCGAACAATATCGGCTTCACGGTGCCCCCCTGGCGGAAGATGACCTCCGCGGGGCACCAGCCCGCCAGTGCCCCGGAAATCACCAGCGCGTGGCGGGTCTGCTCCTCATTCAGGCCGCGCAAATGCGCCACGGCTGCTGCTGCGCCGACAGAGGATGGCAGCCCGACGGGCGTCAGACCCACTTCACTATACGGCTTCAGCGATGGGTACACAGCAGCGTAGACGGCGCTGGTCAATTCAATGGCGCGTACCACGGCTTCAATCAACTGGCGACCACTCGCGCCAACGGTTTCGGCGGTAGCGACAGCCGCGGTCACGCAACCGATGCTCGCGTGGCCACCGATCAGGTCGTTCAGCTCGAGGATGTCGCCCGCATAGCCGTTGGCGATGACGGCCGCTGCGATCGGCATTTTTCTGCCATGGATGAGTACGGAAGCGTGATCATCGCCCTGGGTCGGTGCGCCGGACCACCTGGCAACCAGCCTGGATTCGTCGGCCTGCATGCCGGCGACGATGCAGCCGATGGTGTCAAGAATGCAAAGCTTTGCCTGGGTGACGACGGCATCGGGCAGATTGTCGAAGCGACACTGCGCGGCGCGCGCATGGAGCCGGTCGAGGAACATGGCGTCAGTAGTGATCGAAGTCATGATGGAGGCCCACAAGTTCGCAAGGAGCGTAGATGCGGCAAGTCTTGTCTTCGCGGGGCGCGAGCGGCTGGAGTCAAACGGCTGCCACCAGCTCTGGCACGACGGTGTTCAGATCGCCCACCAGGCCATAGTCGGCCACCGAGAAGATCGGCGCTTCGGCGTCCTTGTTGATCGCCACGATCACCTTGGAATCCTTCATGCCGGCCAGATGCTGGATCGCGCCGGAAATGCCGACGGCGATGTACAGCTGCGGCGCAACGATCTTGCCGGTCTGGCCGACCTGGTAATCGTTGGGCACGAAGCCGGCATCGACGGCGGCGCGGGATGCGCCCATCGCGGCGTTCAGCTTGTCGGCCAGCGGCGTCAGCACCTTGGTGTAGTTCTCGCCGGAACCCACGCCACGGCCACCGGACACGATGATCTTGGCGGCGGTCAGCTCGGGGCGGTCGCTCTTGGTCACTTCGCGCGAAACGAATTGCGAGATGCCGGCGTCGGCCACGGCCGGCAGGTTTTCCACGGCGGCCGAGCCACCTTCGGCAGCGGCGGCGTCAAAGCCGGTGGTGCGCACGGTGATGACCTTGACCTTGTCCGACGATTGCACGGTCGAGATCGCGTTGCCGGCGTAGATCGGGCGCTCGAAGGTATCCGGGCCGTCCACCTTGGTGATGTCCGACAGCTGGGCTACGTCCAGCTTGGCGGCCACGCGCGGCAGGATGTTCTTGCCGTAGGGGGTGGCGGGCGCCAGGATGTGGCTGTAGTCGCTGGCGATGGCCAGCGCTTGCTCGGCCACGTTCTCGGCCAGGCCGTCGCCGAAATACGGGGCATCGGCCAGCAGTACCTTGGACACGCCGGCGATCTTGGCGGCAGCGGCGGCTGCAGCAGCGGCGTTGGCGCCGGCCACCAGCACGTGGACGTCGCCGCCGCACTGGAGAGCTGCCGTCACGGTGTTCAGCGTGGCGCCCTTGATGGATTGGTTGTCGTGTTCAGCAATGACGAGTGCAGTCATGTTTTATCTCCTGGCGCGCTCAGATGACCTTGGCTTCGTTCTTCAGCTTTTGCACCAGCGTCGCAACGTCCGGCACCATCACACCCGCGCTGCGCTTGGGCGGCTCGACGACCTTGAGGGTCTTCAGCCGGGGCGCCACGTCCACGCCGAGATCTTCCGGCTTGACGGTGTCGAGCTGCTTCTTCTTGGCCTTCATGATGTTGGGCAGCGTCACATAGCGCGGCTCGTTCAGGCGCAGGTCGGTGGTCACCATCGCCGGCAGCTTGATCGACAGGGTCTCCAGACCGCCGTCCACTTCGCGCGTCACCGACGCCCGGCCATCGGCCACCACCACCTTGGAGGCGAAGGTCGCTTGCGGCAGGCCTGCCAGCGCGGCCAGCATCTGGCCGGTCTGGTTGGAGTCGTCGTCGATGGCCTGCTTGCCCAGGATCACCAGTTGCGGCTGTTCCTTGTCGACCAGCGCCTTGAGCAGCTTGGCCACCGCCAGCGGTTGCAGGTCTTCGTTCGACTCGACCAGGATGCCGCGGTCGGCGCCGATCGCCATCGCGGTCCGCAGGGTTTCCTGGCACTGGGCAACGCCGCACGAGACGGCGATCACCTCGGTGGCCACCCCGGCTTCCTTCAGACGCACCGCTTCTTCCACGGCGATTTCGTCAAACGGGTTCATGCTCATCTTGACGTTGGCCAGATCCACGCCCGTACCGTCCGACTTCACCCGGACCTTGACGTTGTAATCCACCACGCGCTTGACTGCGACGAGTACTTTCATGCG
>NZ_JBYOJU010000075.1:0-29271 GCF_057798855.1 Cupriavidus sp. 96C5-1
TTAGAACCGCCGCGACCACCACGAATCCGCAATGCAACCAAGCCCGACACGCCAGCCTCCTGCAAGGATCGCTTTCTTTTGGTTACTTTTCTTTACGAGTAAAGAAAAGTGACACCTACATGTGCCCGAGGGCCTGACACCACTCCGCCTTTAGGCCCTGCAGACCAGCATCAAAACCTCAAAACCCCGAGAAGCCAAAATTCCAAAAAAAACCTCAAACAACCAGGCGGTTGACTCTAAATCAAAACCCCATGCCAACCCATAACACCCTCTTCATCATGTGCGATCAGCTCCGCCATGACCACCTGGCCTGCTACGGCCACCCCACCCTACGCACGAAGAACATCGACGCCCTCGCCGCCCGCGGCGTCCGCTTCACCAGGGCCTTCGTCACCTCTGGCGTCTGCGGCCCGAGCCGCATGAGTTTCTACACCGGCCGCTACCCCAGCAGCCACGGTGCAACCTGGAACCGGGTTCCCCTCTCGGTGGGCGAGGTCACGCTGGGGGAATACCTGAAGGACAGCCATCGCTCGCTGGCGCTCGCCGGCAAGACCCACGTGATGCCTGACAACGCCAATATGAAGCGCTTGCACCTCGACGGCGGCAGCGAGCTGGAAACGCTGTTGCGCAGCGGACATTTCGTCGAGGTGGACCGGCACGACGGCCATCACGCCGAGCCGCACGGCGCTTATGCCAACTGGCTGCGCCAGCAAGGCTACGACAGCGCCGACCCGTGGACCGATTATGTGATCAGCGCGGAAAACGCTCAGGGCGAAATCGTGTCGGGCTGGCACATGCGCAACGCCGGCCTGCCGGCGCGCGTGGCCGAGCCGCATTCGGAGACGGCCTATACCGTGGGCCAGGCCATGCAGTACATTGCCGCGCGCGGCGATGATCCCTGGGTGCTCCACCTGTCGCTGGTCAAGCCGCACTGGCCCTATATGGCCCCTGCGCCTTACCACGCGGCTTATGCCCTGGACGACTGCCTGCCGCTCAGGCGGCACGAGGCCGAACTGGAGGACCCGCATCCGGTGCTGGACGCTTACCGCACCCAGGAGGAATGCGCCAACTTCATGCGCAGCGAAGTCTCTGATACGGTGCGTCCCGCCTACCAGGGCCTGGTGCAGCAGATCGACGACCGGCTGGGCGAGCTATGGGAGCAGCTTGAACGCCTCGGCCGCTGGCAGGACACGCTGATCGTGTTCACCGCCGACCACGGCGATTTCCTGGGCGATCACTGGCTCGGCGAGAAGGAGCAGTTCTACGACACCGTGCAGAACATCCCCCTGATCGTCTACGATCCCTCGCCCGAAGCCGATGCCACCCGCGGCAGCGCCGATGCGCGCATGGTCTCGGCCGTGGATGTGGTGCCGACGGTGCTCGATGCGCTTGGCCTGCCGCCGGCCGACCATCGCGTGGAAGGCCGCTCCCTGCTGGATCTCACGCGCGGGCGCGGCAATGGCGTGTGGCGGGATTTTGTGGTGTCCGAGCTGGATTACGCTTATCGCGGCGCACGCGTGGCGCTGGGGCGGCAGCCGGGGGAATGCCGGGCCTGGATGGTGCGCAATGCGCGGTGGAAGTATGTGCACTGGCAGGGCTTCCGCCCGCAGCTGTTCGACCTGGAACGCGACCCCGACGAGTTCTTCGACCTTGGCGCCGACCCTGGCCACGAGGCGGTCCGTTCGGCGATGCGGCTGCACCTGCTGGAGTGGTTCTGCACCCTCAAGCCGCGCACCACGGTGAGCAATGAAGAGGTGGCGGCAAAAACCAATGTGTACAAGCAGGCGGGGGTATTTTTCGGCGTGTGGTGATGGTGCGCCCTGCCCCTCACCCCACGAACCGGTACCCCACCCCCACCTCCGTCATCAGATGCGAGGGCTGCGCGGGATCGGCTTCCAGCTTGTGCCGCAGGTGCCCCATATAGACGCGCAGGTAATGGCTGCTCTCCGAATGCGCGGGCCCCCACACCTCGCGCAGCAGCTCGCGATGCGTCATGACCTTGCCGCGATGCGCGATCAGCACGGCCAGCAGGCGGTACTCGATCGGCGTGAGATGCACATCCTGTCCGGCGCGCGTGACCACCCGGTTGGCCAGGTCGATCTGCACCTCGCCGAACGCGATCTGCGGCGTGCCTTGCGGGTTGGTCTTGGCGTGCCGGCGCAGCAGCACGCGCACGCGGGCGATCAGCTCGCCCACGCCGAAGGGCTTGGTCAGGTAGTCGTCGGCGCCCGCGTCCAGCGCGGCGATCTTGTCGTCCTCGCCGGCGCGCGCGGACAGCACCAGCACCGGGACTTCGGTCCAGGTGCGCATCTCGCGGATCAGCGTCATGCCGTCGCCATCGGGCAGGCCGAGATCGAGGATCACCACGTCGGGCTGGCGTGTGCCGGCATCGATCAGGCCGCGCTTGAGCGTCTCGGCCTCATGCACGATGCAGCCCTCCGCCTGCAGCGCCTCGCGCACAAAGCGCCGGATATGCGGCTCATCCTCGACCACCAGTACCGTCGGCGAAAATTCGAATGCCATCTCAGTTGGACTCCTTGTCTGCCTGGGGGCCGGCACCGCCGCCAGGCGTGCCGTCCTGCCGCTCGATCCCGATGCGTGCGTCGGGACCGGCAGCGTGCACAACGGTATTGATATTGGCCTCGATGCCGGCTTGCCCGCCGGCCTGCGCGGCCGCCACGGGCTCGGGCGGCTCCGGCTCGATCAGCGGGGGCGTGCCGCGCGGCAGCGCAACGATAAAGCGCGCGCCACCGCCGGCCCCGCCCGCGCCACGGCCACTCTCCACCCAGATACGCCCGCCGTGTGCCTGCACGATGGCTTCGCACACGGCCAGCCCCAGGCCCACGCCCGCGGTCGCCGACTCGCGCTCGCCGCGCGTGAATTTCTGGAAGATCGACAACTCCTGCCCGCGCGGCACGCCGGGCCCGTCGTCTTCCACCGACAGCCGCATCTCGTCGCCAACCACCTCGCCGGAAAGGCGGATGTCGGTGCCGGGCGGGGTGTACTTGACTGCGTTCTCCAGCAGGTTGCACAGCACCCGCTCCATCAGCACCGCGTCGCACTCGACCAGCGGCAGCGCCGACAGGTCCGCCACCGAAACCCGGTGCCGCGACAACGCATCGCGCATGCCGGCCAGCGCCGCGCCCACCAGTTCCTCGAGCGACTGCCACTCCCTCTGCATGCGCACGTCGCGGCTTTGCAGGCGGGCCATGTCGAGCAGGTTGACCACCATGGTGCGCATGCGCAGCGCCTGCTCGCGCATGGCATCCACGGTCTCGGCCAGCGACGGCGGCAGCGGCGGCTCCGTGCGCTGCATGGTCTCGGCCATGCCGATCAGGCTGGTGAGCGGCGTGCGCAGGTCGTGCGAGACGGCGGCCAGCAGCGAGCTGCGCAGCCGCTCCGATTCCATCGAGACCAGCGCCTGCTGCGCGACCTCGACATAGTGCAGCCGCTCGATGGCGATCGCGATCAGCGTGGCGAACACATCGATCTGCCGGCGCCGCTCGGGCCGCGCGAAGGCGCGCCATTCCTGCGGCTCCACCGCCAGCACGCCGCGCGTCTGCATCGGCGCCTTGAGCGGCAGATACAGCACGGTGCTGCCCGGCAGCGTGTGGGTACCGGTACCGGCCGGCTGGCCGTGGTCGAACACCCATTGCGCCAGCACCGGGTCGATGGCGTCGCTGCCGCGCTGCGCGGCATCGATCACCGGCGGCATCAGCCGGCCTTTGGCCGAGACCAGGAAAAACGCGGAGCGCGCGCCCAGCGCGGCGTGCAGGAAGCGGCTGCTGATGGAAACGATCTGCTCGGGCATCAGCGCGGCGGACAGTTCGCGCGCCAGTTCATAGAGCGTGCGCGCATCGGTCTCGCGCTCGACAGAAACCTGGGCCTGCTCGCGCAGCCCCGCGGTAAGCTGGCCGATCACCAGCCCGACGGTCAGCAGCACCACGAAGGTCACCAGGTACTGCACGTCGCTCACAGCGAAGGACATGCGCGGCGGCACGAAGAAGAAGTCGAAGGCCGCCACCGACAGCACCGAGGCCAGCGCGGCGGGACCGCGCCCGTGGCGCAGCGCAACGCCCACCACCGCCGCCAGGAACAGCATGGCGATATTCACCAGGTCGAACCAGGGCCGCGTCAGCGCCGACAGCAGGCTGGCGCCCGCGCACCACACCCCGGCCCACAGGTAGTCGACGCGGTGCGCCGTCACGCTGCCGTCGTCGTGGTTGTCGTCGCCGTGGTCCTCGCGCACGTCGGCGCGGCCCGTGGCCGGCTGCGCGCGGCCGCGCGTGTCCCCGCGCATGGCATCGGCGGCCACGCGGATCACATCGATTTCCGGGCAGCCCAACGCCAGCGCGTCGGCAAAGCTATGCCGGCCGAACAGCCAGGCGCGCGCGCCGAGAAACGGCGACAGCCCGAGCGCCAGCAGTGCGCGCGCGCGCGCCAGCAGGCTGCCGCCGCCGCGCGGCCAGTCGGCGGGCGCCCGCCCCACCACCACCTTGGTCAGGTTGTGCCGCCGCACATAGCCGGTCACCGCCTGCACGATATCGCTGCCGGCCAGGGTCTCGGTGCGCGCGCCGAGTTCCTCGGCCAGCCGCATCGCGCCCTGCACGCTCGCGCGCGCCTGCGCGCTGAGCGGCGTCAGGCGCGGCGTGGCCACGGTGACCACATGCCAGTCGCAATCGAGCTGGCCGGCCAGCCGGCGCGCGCTCTTGACCACCTGCCCGGCATCGTCGCCCGTGCTGATGCAGGCCAGCACCGCCTCGCGCGTGCGCCACACGGGGCGGATCGATTCGGCGTGGCGGTAAGCGCGCACGTCCTCGTCGACGCGGTCGGCGGTGCGGCGCAATGCCAGCTCGCGCAGCGCGATCAGGTTGCCTTTGCGGAAGAAATTGGTGGCCGCGGTACGCGCCTGCTCGGGCAGGTAGACCTTGCCGTCCCGCAGGCGCCGCAGCAATTCGTCGGCGGGCAGGTCCACCAGGATGACTTCGTCGGCATTGTCGAACACCGTGTCGGGCACGGTTTCCCACACGCGGATGCCGGTAATGCCGCCCACCGCCTCGTTGAGGCTGTCCAGGTGCTGGACATTGACGGTGGTCCACACGTCGATGCCCGCCGAAAGCAGTTCCTGGATGTCCTGCCAGCGTTTCGGGTGGCGGCTGCCGGGCGCGTTGGAATGCGCCAGTTCGTCGACCAGGATCAACGCCGGGCGCCGCGCCAGCGCGCCGTCCAGGTCGAATTCCTGCAGCATGTGGTCTTCGCGCTTCTGGTGCGGCACGGCCTTCATCGGCAACCGCTCCAGGCCCTCGATCAGTGCCTCGGTCTCGGCGCGGCCATGCGTTTCCACCACGCCGATCACCACGTCGCTGCCCTGTTCCCGCAGCGAGCGCGCCGCGGCAAGCATGGCGAAGGTCTTGCCGACGCCCGCGGAGGCGCCGAAATACACCCGCAGCTTGCCGCGCGCGGCGCGCTCGCCCTCCGCCTGCATGCGCTGCAGCAGGGCATCCGGATCGGGGCGGTCGGGGTCGGCGCGCGTGGTGGTGTCAGGCATGGTGAGTCTCATCGCCCGGGAGAGGAGGGGGTGTGAATGATTGTGCCACGGCTGCCTGCATGCGCCAAAACCGCCCGAAGCGCCCGACGGTTGTCACTCCCAACCGCCCCCACCCCCTTCACTGCTTCTCGCCATCCAGTGCCAGGTTCAGTTTCAGCACATTGACCACCGGATCGCCCATCACCGCCAGCAGCGGCGCATCGGTATTGGCCGCCACCAGCGCCTGCACGCGCTCCAGCGGCAGGCCGCGCAGGCGCGCCACGCGTGCCGCCTGGTATTGCGCGGCGGCGGGGCTGATATGCGGGTCGAGGCCGCTGCCGGAGGCGGTGACGAGATCCACCGGCACCGCCGCCTGGTTGCCCGGATCGGCAGCGCGCAGGGCCTCGATGCGCGCACGCGCGGCATCGGTCAGCGCAGGGTTGCTCGGGCCCAGGTTGGAGCCCGACGATGCCGCCGCGTTGTAAGGCATGGGCGAAGTCGCCGACAAGCGGCCCCAGAAGTACCTGGGATCCGAGAAGGGCTGGCCGATCAGCTCCGAGCCGATGGCCTTGCCATCCTTGACGATCAGCGAGCCGGCCGCCTCGAACGGGAACACCGCGCGCGAGATGCCGGTGATCACGCCGGGGTACAGCAGGCCGGTGATGGCCGACAACACGACGAACACCGTCAGCATCGGGCGCAGCAGGCCGCCCTGGACGGGCGTGTCGGGCTGGCGGGCTGGCGCGGGTTGGACTTGCATATTCATGATGACTCCGTTTTACGTTGTACCTGCGGTGTCGGCGCGGCTCAGACCCAGCCGAGCATCGCCAGGATCATGTCGATCAGCTTGATGCCGACAAAGGGGATCAGGATGCCGCCCAGGCCATAGATCAGCAGGTTGCGCCGCAGCAATATGGCCGCCCCGAGCGGCCGGTACGCCACGCCGCGCAGCGCCAGCGGGATCAGCACCACGATGATCAGCGCGTTGAAGATCACCGCCGACAGGATGGCCGAGGCCGGCGTGGCCAGGCCCATCACATTGAGCTGGTTGAGCTGCGGATAGGTGGTGGCAAAAGCCGCCGGGATGATGGCGAAGTACTTGGCCACGTCGTTGGCCACGCTGAAGGTGGTCAGCGAGCCGCGCGTCATCAGCATCTGCTTGCCGATCTCGACGATCTCGATCAGCTTGGTCGGATTGCTGTCCAGGTCCACCATATTGCCGGCTTCCTTGGCCGCCTGGGTGCCGCTGTTCATCGCCACCGCGACGTCGGCCTGGGCCAGCGCGGGCGCATCGTTGGTGCCGTCGCCGGTCATCGCCACCAGGCGGCCTTCGCCCTGGTAGGAGCGGATCAGCTTGAGCTTGGCTTCGGGCGTGGCTTCGGCGAGAAAGTCGTCGACGCCGGCTTCGGCCGCGATCGAGGCCGCGGTGAGGCGGTTGTCGCCGGTGATCATCACGGTCTTGATGCCCATCTTGCGCAGTTCGCCAAAGCGCTCGCGGATGCCGGCCTTGACGATGTCCTTCAACTCGACCACGCCAAGCACGCGCACGCTCTCGGTGCCGCCTTCGGTGCTGGACTCGGCCACCACCAGCGGCGTGCTGCCGGCGCGGGCGACATCGTCCACCGCCAGCATCACAGCGTCGGGGAATTTGCCGGCGCGCTCCGTCACGTACTTGCGCACCGCGTCGGCGGCGCCCTTGCGCACGCTGCGGCCGCCGGCATCCACGCCGCTCATGCGGGTCTGCGCGGTGAACGGCACGAAGATCGGGCGCAGCGCGCTGATGTCCGGCGTGGCGGCGCCGGTCTGCTGGCGCGCCAGCGTGACGATGCTGCGGCCTTCCGGCGTTTCGTCGGCCAGCGACGACAGCCAGGCGGCTTCGGCCAATTGCTGGGCCGAGACACCGGGCGCGGCGATAAAGCGCGAGGCCTGGCGGTTGCCGTGGGTGATGGTGCCGGTCTTGTCCAGCAGCAGCACGTCCACGTCGCCGGCGGCTTCGACCGCGCGGCCCGAGGTGGCGATCACGTTGGCTTCCATCATGCGGCTCATGCCGGCCACGCCGATGGCCGACAGCAGGCCGCCGATGGTGGTCGGGATCAGGCACACCAGCAGCGCGATCAGCACGGTGATGGTGACCGGCATGCCGGCCTTGGCGACCAGCACGCTATACACCGAGAACGGCTGCAGCGTGGCGGTGGCCAGCAGCAGCACGATGGTCAGGCCCACCAGCAGGATGGTCAGCGCCAGTTCGTTGGGCGTCTTCTGGCGCTTGGCGCCCTCGACCATGGTGATCATGCGGTCGATGAAGCTCTCGCCCGGATTGGTGGTGATGCGCACCACGATCCAGTCCGACAGCACGCGCGTGCCGCCGGTCACCGAGGAGAAGTCGCCGCCGGACTCGCGGATCACCGGGGCGGATTCGCCGGTGATGGCGCTCTCGTCCACCGAGGCCACGCCTTCGATCACTTCGCCGTCGCCGGGGACCATGTCGCCCGCCTCCACCAGCACCACGTCGCCGCGGCGCAGCGCGGCTGCGCCGCGCGCTTCGGTGGCGCCGGCGGCGCGGTAATCGCGCCGCCCTTCCCTGACCAGCTTGGCGGTGACGGTGGTCTTGAGCCCGCGCAGCGCCTCGGCTTGCTGCTTGCTGCGTCCTTCGGCCAGCGCTTCGGCGAAGTTGGCGAACAGCACGGTGAACCACAGCCACACCGAAACGGCGAGGATGAAGCCCGCGCTCTCGCCGCCCGCCGTAGCGGGTGCGAACAGCGCGCGGAAGAACAGGATGGTGGTCAGGATGCTGCCCACGTAGACGACGAACATCACAGGGTTGCGCAGCTGGTCGCGCGGCGACAGCTTCTTCACCGAGTCGAGCAGGGCCGGCTTGACCAGTTCGGGTGCGAACATGCCGCCACGCGGCGGGCGATGATGGCCGCCGGTCTTGTGGGTCCCGTGGGTGGTATGGACCGGCGCGACCGCACTGGTTGCCGGCGTCGAGTTTGCCGATGCCGCGCCGCCGTTCTTGCTGCGCGCCACCGTGGATTCTTGTTGCATGCGTTTCTCCGCAATACGCTGGTATGCGTTCCGGGGACTGGCGCCGGCTGTGCGGGCGCCAGCCCCCGTTCCTTCCCTGCCTTGCTGCCGCCCGTATCGCCGGGCGGCGGTCTCTCTGCTACTTGCCTGCCGCCGTCACCGCGGCGCCCTGCAACTGCTCCGCCACCGGACCCAGCGCCAGCGCCGGGATATAGGTAAGCGCGCCCACCATCAGCACCGAGCCCACCAGCAGGACCACGAACAGCGGGCCGTGCGTGGGCATGGTGCCGCCGGTCACCGGCAGCCGGCGCTTGGCCGCCAGCGAGCCCGCCATGGCCAGGATCGGCACGATGATCCAGAAGCGGCCGAACCACATCGCCGCGGCCAGCATCACGTTGTAGAAGGGCGTGTTCGCCGACAAGCCGCCGAAGGCGCTGCCGTTGTTGTTGGCCGCCGACGAGAACGCGTAGAGGATTTCCGAGAAGCCGTGCGTGCCGGGGTTGAACACGCCGGCACGGCCGGGCTCCACCATCACCGCCACCGCCGTGCCCAGGAGCACCAGCAGGGGCGTGACGAGGATCGCCACGGCGGTCATCTTCATCTCGTAGGTCTCGATCTTCTTGCCCAGGTACTCCGGCGTGCGGCCGATCATCAGGCCGGCGATGAAGACCGCCAGCACCGCGTACACCAGCATGCCGTACAGGCCCGAGCCAACGCCGCCGAACACCACTTCGCCCAGTTGCATCAGCAGCATCGGCACCAGGCCGCCGATGGCGGTGAAGGAGTCGTGCATGGCGTTGACCCCGCCGCACGAGGCCGCCGTGGTGATGGTGGCGAACAGCGTGGTGGCGGCGATGCCGAAGCGCGTTTCCTTGCCCTCCATGTTGCCGCCGGCCTGCAGCGCGCTGGCCACGTGGTCGACCGGCAAGCCGGACAGCGCAGCGTTGGCCTGCTGCTCGGACGCCGCCGCCACGCAGGCCATCACGACGAAGATCACCGTCATCGAAGCCAGGATCGCCACGCCCTGGCGGCGGTCCTTGACCATCTCGCCGAAGGTGAAGCACAAGGCCGCCGGGATCAGGAAGATGGCCAGCATCTCGATCAGGTTGGCAAGCTCTGTCGGGTTCTCGAAAGGATGGGCCGAGTTGGCGTTGAAGAAGCCGCCGCCATTGGTGCCGAGCATCTTGATGGCTTCCTGCGAAGCCACCGGCCCCATGGCCAGGGTCTGCCTGCCGGTCTTCATGGCCTCGGTAACGGGCGCGCCCTTGGCGTCGAGCACCGGCTGGCCGGCGGCGTCCACCTTGGGCTGGCTGTACTCGACCGGCGTCACCAGCGAGACATCCTTATAGCTGTCGAAATTCTGGATCACGCCTTGGCTGACCAGCGCCAGCGCGATGGCGGCGGAGATCGGCAGCAGCACGTAGAGCGTGCTGCGCGTCATGTCGACCCAGAAGTTGCCGATGGTGGCCGAGCTCTGGCGCGCAAAGCCGCGGATCAGCGCGAACACCACGGCGATGCCGGTGGCCGCCGAGACGAAGTTCTGCACCGTCAGCGCCAGCATCTGCGTGAGATAGCTCATGGTGGACTCGCCCGCATAGCCCTGCCAGTTGGTATTGGCGACAAAGCTGATAGCGGTATTGAACGCCGAGTCCGGCGACACCGCGCCGAAGCCTTGCGGGTTGAGCGGCAGCCATCCCTGCAGGCGCTGCAGCGCGTACACGGCGACCACGCCCAGCATATTGAAGGCGATCACCGCGATGGCGTATTGCTTCCAGCCCATCTCGGCACCGGCGCGCACCCCGCCCACGCGGTACAGCACGCGTTCCAGCGGCCGGCCCCAGGCCGTCGCAAGATAGCGGTCGTCCTCCATCGCGCGGCGGATATAGCGCCCCAGGAAGGGCGCGATCGCCAGCAGGATGGCGAGGTAAAGGACCAGTAGTCCCAGGAATTCGCTTGACATCAGAATTTCTCCGGCCGGAACAGGGCGATCAGGAGGTAGATAAAGACAGCGACGGCGAGTACGCCGCCCAGCAGGTCAGCCCAGTCCATCACAGCCTCCTGTCGGTGGCACTGTCCTTGCCGCGCGCGCCGGCGGCGTCCGCGCCCGGGCCGTCGGCCGCGCCAGGCGGCTTGCCGCCCAGGGCGGCGCACAGGGCCAGCAATGCGCCCGTCAGCGCACCGAACAACAACAAACCGATGAGATAGATCCCGTCCATGGCAACACACCGTGAGTGATTCACAGATGGCAGATTAGGGATGGCGCGGTAAAAACGGGGTAGAGAGGGGTGGCGGGGGTGTAAAGAAAATATAAAAAACGTGTAAAAACGGCGGCCGAACCTGACCGGCCACCCGCTGCGCACCTTGGCGAGTGCGCCGCCCGCAGGAAAAACCCCCGCAAGCGTCCTGCCTTGCGGGGTTCCGGAGCCGGCTCGCCGCCGGCTGCGTCACACGGGGCACAGGACGCGAGCCGCCGGTCGCCCGGCATCGCCGCACCCCGCACCGCGGGGCGGAGGCACGAGGGTAGAGACCGGGAAAGACAAGGAAAAGCGTGCCGGCTCAGATCCAGCCGGATTTGTGCAGCTTGCGCCAGAGGCCGCCGCACGCCACCACGGTCACGCCGATCACGGTCGGATAGGCGTAGTGGAACGCCAGCTCGGGCATAAAGGTGAAATTCATCCCGTACAGGCTGAAGACCACCGTGGGAACGGCCAGGATGGCGCCCCAGCCAGCGAGCCGCTTGACCACCTCGTTCTGGCCCACGGTGACCAGCGCCAGGTTGACCTGCACCGCGGTGGTCAGCATCTCGCGCACCACATCGAGGGTGCGCACCAGGCGGCTGGCATGGTCCTCGATATCGCGGAAATACGCGCGCAGCTCCTTGGGCACCAGTTCCTCGTGCAGCCGGATCAGTTGCCCGCAGATTTCCTCGATCGGATAGACCGCATTGCGCAGGCGCAGCACCTGGCGCTTGATGTGGTACAGGCGCTCGATCGCGGCGCGGTCGAACTCGTCGCGGAAGATGCCCTGCTCGAGCTGCTCGAAGGCATCCTCCAGCCGGGTCACGATGGGCATGTAGTGATCGACCACGAAATCCATCAGCGCATAGAGCACATAGCCAGGGCCATTGGCAAGCGCGCGCGGATCGCTTTCGCAGCGCTCGCGCACCGGCGCATAGCTGCTGCTGGCGCCGTGACGGACCGACACCACATAATTCGGGCCCACGAACAGGTGGGTCTCGCCGACCACCACCTCGTCGCCCACCAGTTGCGCGGTGTTGAGCACGATAAAGATGGAGTCTCCGTAGGTTTCCAGCTTGGGGCGCTGGTGGGCGTCGAGCGCATCCTCCACCGCCAGGTCGTGCAGGCCGAACTCCTGCTGCACCTTGCGCAGCAGCGGCAGGTCCGGTTCGTGCAGCCCCAGCCAGACAAAGGTGCCGGGCACGGCGATGGCCTCGCTGATCCCGTCCAGCGCCACATCCCCCAGCCGCCTGCCAGCCCGGTAAGCCACACTATTGACGATCGCACCCATGGGCACTCCGTGGTTCAGATGGCGCAATCGTAACAAGAGCGGCGGGGTACCGGCGGCCGGGAGTGCGGCAACCTGCGCGCGAGTCCGGCAACGCCGCGCCGAAGCCCCCGAAACGTCCATCCGGCGCGCCGCATCCGGCACTGGTCTGCGCTGGCGCGCCATTTGTTACAGTTCTGCACCCAGACGACGTTAGAATGTCCCATTTCCACGGTCACCGACTATGTCCCAGAAGAAATCGCCACGCTTCGAGCTGCGCAGTGGCAATGTCGACGCCCTCCTCCTCGCTCTCAAGACTGCCGACATCGCAGCGCTGCGGGACGATCTTCTGTCCCGTTTCGAATCGACCCCCGATTTCTTCTCCAACGATGTAGTCGCGCTGGACCTGCGCCGGCTGGAAGGCGACGGCAAAGTCGCCCTCGACATGGTGATCGAGACCCTGGCCCAGCTCAAGGCCCGCGCCATCGGCGTGGTGGCCCGCGAGGCGCAGCGCGGCTGGGCCGAGTCGTTCGGCCTGCCCCTGCTGGATAGCCAGGGCCGGCGCGGCGGCCGCGACGAGCCGCTGCAGGCCGAACCCGCCGCCGACCCGGCCGCGGCCGAAGCGCAGGCGGCCGAGGTGCTGGCTGCCGCCGTGCAGGCGGCCGAAGCCAAGGCCGCCGAAGCGCAGGCCGCGGCTGACGCTGCGATCGCCGAAGCCGCCTCGCGCAGCGTGCCCACCATGCTGATCGACAAGCCGCTGCGCTCCGGCCAGCAGATCTACGCCGCCGGCGACGTGGTGATCCTCGACCTGGTCAGCTACGGCGCCGAGGTGATCGCCGAAGGCAACATCCATATTTATGCCCCGCTGCGCGGCCGTGCGCTGGCGGGGGTCAAGGGCAACGCGCAGGCACGCATCTTCTGCACCTGCCTGGAACCCGAACTGCTCTCCATCGCCGGCATCTACCGCACCGCCGAACTGCCCCTGCCCGCCGACGTGCTGGGCAAATCGGCCCAGGTGCGGCTGTCCGGGGAGAAACTGATACTCGAACCGCTCCGGATGAAGTAAATCCCGCCGCAGAGCCCCGAACCACAGCAGCGCAAGCTTCAATCAATACTGGACCCAAGAGCCATGGCAAAAATCATCGTTGTGACCTCCGGCAAGGGAGGCGTAGGCAAAACCACCACCAGCGCCAGCTTTTCCGCCGGCCTGGCCTTGCGTGGCCACAAGACTGCCGTGATCGACTTCGACGTCGGCCTGCGCAACCTAGACCTGATCATGGGTTGCGAGCGCCGCGTGGTGTATGACCTGGTCAACGTGGTGCAGGGCGAGGCCAACCTGAACCAGGCCCTGATCAAGGACAAGAAGTGCGAGAACCTGTTCATCCTGCCGGCCTCGCAAACCCGCGACAAGGACGCGCTTACCAAGGAAGGCGTGGAAAAGGTCATCCATGGCCTGATCGAGATGGGCTTTGAGTTCATCGTCTGCGACTCGCCGGCGGGCATTGAGTCCGGCGCCCTGCTGGCCATGTATTTCGCCGACGAGGCCCTGGTCGTGACCAATCCCGAGGTGTCCTCGGTGCGCGACTCGGACCGCATCCTCGGCATCCTGTCGTCCAAGACCAAGCGTGCCGCGGAAGGCGGCGAGCCGATCAAGGAACATCTGCTGATCACCCGCTACAACCCCAAGCGGGTGCATGGCGGGGAAATGCTGTCGCTGACCGACATCCAGGAAATCCTGCGCATCAAGCTGATCGGCGTGGTGCCGGAATCCGAAGCCGTGCTGCACGCCTCCAACCAGGGCACGCCGGCCATCCACCTGGAAGGCTCCGACGTAGCGGACGCCTATGGCGACGTGGTCGACCGCTTCCTGGGCAAGGAAAAGCCGATGCGCTTCACGGATTACCAGAAGCCGGGGCTGCTCTCCCGCATCTTCGGCAACAAGTAAGGAGGGTCAATACTCATGTCGATTCTGTCCTTCCTGCTCGGCGAGAAGAAGAAGTCCGCCTCGGTTGCCAAGGAGCGGCTGCAGATCATCCTCGCCCATGAACGCAGCGGCCATTCCGCGCCGGCCGATTACCTTCCCGCCCTGCAGCGCGAGCTGGTGGCGGTCATCTCGAAATACGTGAAGATCAGCGACCAGGACCTGCGCGTCAGCCTGGAGCGCCAGGACAACCTGGAAGTGCTCGAGGTCAAGATCGAGATCCCACAGGGCTGAACACAGCGCTGAACAGCGCCGGGCCCGCGGTCCGGCCACCGCGCCATGCATGCGGAACGCCCGCCCCGCCTGCCTCCGCGGGCGGCGCGCGGGATCGCTCCCGGGCGGCAATCCCGCGTCCCTACAGCCGTGGGGTATCGGAGTAGCGCCAGCGCCATCCCGCAATGCACCAATCCATGGCTTTGTCGCGGCGTCGCAACGCTTTTGCACCAAATGTCTGCTTAGGGCCGGCCAACGGTGTGCATTAGTGTCTAAATCTTTTCTGTTTTGTTAAATTTTCGCGGCGTTTACACAAAACGTAAACTCGTCCGCCACCGCGATCCGGCCGCGGACAACACAGAACAGAACAGAAAAGGAGCACTATGAAGAAATCAGCCCTTACCCTCGCGATTGGCACGCTGCTGGCCGGCAGCGCATACGCCCAGTCGTCCGTGACCCTGTACGGCATTGCTGACGTCAGCATCCGTTACACCAGCAACTCCAACCAAGCCAACAACGGTCAGTTCCAGATGACTGACGGCGCCGTGACCCAGAGCCGCTGGGGCCTGAAGGGCAGCGAAGCCCTCGGCAACAACCTGAAGGCGATCTTCCAGCTGGAAAACGGCTATAGCATCGACAACGGCTCGATGAATTCGAGCGGCGTGCTGTTCAATCGTCAAGCCTATGTCGGCCTGGCCGGCGATTTCGGCACCGTCAAGCTGGGCCGCCAGTACACCGAGGGCTTCAACTTCTTCGGCGACTACGATCCGCTGACCATCGGCAACTACCAGGCCAACGCCTGGCCGTTCTTCCTGACCCAGTTCCGCGCCAACAACGTCATCAGCTACGGCGGCAAGTTCGGCGGCATGGACGTCGGTGCCAGCTATGGCTTCGGCGAGCAGCCGGGCAGCTTCACGAAGGCCAGCTCGACCGGCAAGCCGTACTTCGGCGTGCGCGCAGCCTACTCGGTCGGCCCGTTCGGCTTCGGCGGCGTATACCAGGAAATCCGCGACACCTTCGGCAACAAGCAGCAAATGTGGGGCGCGGCTGGTAAGTACTCCATCGGCCCGGCCAAGCTGTTCGCTGGTTACGTCGGTGGCAAGGACCGCACCGGCGTGATCGACGCCGGCTTCATGAATGTCGCTGGCAACCCGGTTCCGGCAGGTGGCAACGCCGTCAACAACCCCCGCAAGGATGCCCTGGGCTACGTCGGCCTGACCTATCAGCTGACCCCGGCCCTGGCCCTGACCGGTGTGTTCTACGGCGACCACATCCAGAACAAGAATGGCATCGCCAACAACGCCGGCAACCGCTACACCGGCGTGCTGCTGGCCGAGTACTCGCTGTCCAAGCGCACCCAGGTCTACGGCACCGTGGACTACAACAAGGTGACCGGCGGCGTGAACACGGAACTGCCTGGCAAGAACAATCAGACCGGTGCGGCAGTCGGTATTCGCCACATTTTCTGATAGCCCATGCCGGCTTGCCTCCCGCTCGCGGGAGGCTGATCGGATGACAGGAAAGCACCTTCGGGTGCTTTTTTGTTTTTTTCAGGGCAGCACCGGCAACAGGAGATGCCAGGCAACGCGCTCGTCCGCGGCGGCCCTGGCCTCGAGGTCCAGCGCGCCGCCGTGGCGCAGCACCACGCGGCGGCAGTACTGCATGGACGGCCCGGCACCGTGCCCGGGCGCCGCCCCGGTGCCCCGCGCAAAGACGATCGACACGCGGCAGGCACGCCCGTCGATCCGCTGGCGCACCTGCATCGGCGTGCCGCCGCGGGCTGCGGCCCTGGCCTGCGCCGTCAGCACGCGCAAGGCTTCGGACAGCATGGCGGTATCGCCGCGCATCCAGACCTTGCGCCCCACCAGGTCTAGTTCCGGCCAGGGCGCAGCGTCGCCGGCGTCCTCCGGCTCCCACGGCGTGCCGGCGGCCTCGCGCAGCAATGCGGTCAACTCCAGCACCTCCATGCGGTAAGCGTGGCCGAACTCGCGCACCAGCCGCGCGACATCGTCGGTGAGGCGAAGCGACGCCCTCGCGTAACCCGCCAGTTGCGCCACGAATGCCTCGGGGCCAAGGCGCGACGGCTCGGCCAGGTGCAGCTCGGCCAGCGCCAGGATCGCGCTCTGCGGGGCGCGCAAGTCGTGCGACAAGGCGCGCCGGATGGCCTGGCAGGATGCCAGTGCCTCGCACCCGTGGGCGGCAAGGCCCGCGGCGGGGACGTTGCCGGCATCGGCGCCTGGACCGATAGCCACGCCGCACCCGTCTTCGCGGCCCTTGCGTTCGCCAGCGTCCGTGCCAAGAGTGCCGGCCACGTGCTCGAGCCACCGCGCGGCCGCGCCCAGGCCCGCCCCGGCCCGCGCGATTTCACGGCACAGCCACGCCCTCACCGCGCACCGTCCGTGAGTTCGAGCCGGTACCCGTGCGTGTACACGGGCAGCAGCCGCAGGCCGTGCCCGGGATGCAGGGCCAGCTTGCTGCGCACGCGCGACATATGGGTATCGATGGTACGCGACAGCGGCGAGATCTCGCGCCCCCACACCGCCGCGACGATATGGTCGCGCGACACGATGCGCCCCTCGTTGCGGAACAGCAGCACGGCCAGGTCGAACTCCTTCGGGGTCAGCCTGAGCGGCTGGGCGCGGTGGGCCACCGTGCGCGCCGCGCAGTCGAACACGTAGTCGGCCAGCGTGACATGCGCGCAAGCGCCGGCTGGGTCCGGATAGGCGCGCCGCAGCAGCGATTGCGTGCGTGCCAGCAACTCGCCGCGCCTGACCGGCTTGAGCATGTAGTCATCGGCGCCGGCGGCGAGGCCGTCGACAATGTCTTCCTCGGCCATGCGGCAGGTCAGGAACATCACCGGCACGCGCCGGTCCAGGTTGGCGCGCACCCAGGTCAGCACCTCCCTGCCGGAGAGGTCCGGCATCTGCCAGTCGAGCAGCAACAGGTCGAAGCTATCCTCGCGCAGATGCAGCAGCAACTGCCGGCTGCGCTCGAAGGTCATGCAGGCGTGTCCGGCATCGTTGAGTATCTGGCGGATCAGGGCGGCCTCGGCAGGCTCGTCCTCGAGAGATGCGATTTTCATTCCCATGCAATTTGGCCGGAACGGCTTGGACGCCTGCCGGTCTCGCGGTGATTGGCGCGGCTTGCGCCAGGGGCTGGCCCGACGATGCGGGGTGACTCGCCATTAAAAACCGCGAGAGAGCCGTCTCGCGTGAGAGTTCTCTCAATCTGTGGCGGCAACGGCCTTTTCACGTCCGCCTCGCGCGCCGCGACGCTAAGATGGCTCCCGCATTGCCGGGCGTTAGCGGCCTTGCCGTGGGCGCGATCCGTTTCGCGTTTTCGCGTTTTCGCGCGATGCTTCGCTTCGCCCCCTCCGCCTGCCACCATGCGCGGCCATGCGCCACGCGGCGGCCAAACCACGAGACCGGCGCGCAGATCTCCGCGCGCGAGGAGAGACATCATGCGAATCGCAGTATTGGAGGACGATCCCGCCCGCGCCCTCGTGCTGGAGCAGGCGCTCAGCCTCGGCGGCCTGCCCTCGGTGCGTTTCCGTGAAGGCGGCAGCCTGATGCAGGCATTGCGCCATGAATCCTACGATCTGCTGCTGATGACCTGGGAGATTCCCGGCATTCCGGCGCGGGGCGTCCTGCAGTGGGTACGCCGCACGCTCGGCGACGAGTTTCCGGTGATGCTGCTCAGCCAGCACGGCGAAGACGATCACATCGCACGTTGCTTTGCCCTTGGCGCGAACGCCTTCGTGACCGCGCCCGTGCGCCGCGCGGAGCTGGCCGCGCGGGTCAAGGCGCTGCTGCGGCGCATAGCGCCGGTGGAAAAGGCTTGCAGCGACCTCAGGCTCGGCGCCTACCGCTTTGCGCTTACCGAGCGGCGCGCCTATGTGAACGAGCGCCAGGTCAAGCTGGCGCCGAAGGAATTCGAGCTGGCGATCCTGCTGTTCCGCCATGCCGGCCAGCTGTTGCTGCGCCAGACCATCGTGGAACATGTCTGGCGGCGCGCGGTGCCGCCGGACTCGCGCACCGTGGACAGCCATCTCTCGCGCGTGCGCACCAAGCTGGCGCTGGCGCCGCGCAATGGCGTGCGCCTGTCGGCGGTGTACGCCACCGGCTGCCGCCTGGACCTGGTCGGACAGCCCTGAGCGGCGGCCATCCCGGCGGCAATGGAACGGGAGCGGTCGCTCAGTCGGCCTTGATGCCGGCTTCCTTGACGATGCGGGCGTTGTCGTCGTACTCGGTGCGGATGGCCGCGGCAAACTGCGCGGCGGTGCCGCCGGTGGGGACTTCGCCGCCCTTGAGCAGGCGCTCGCGCACTTCGGGCTCCAGCAGGGCCTTGTTCAGTTCGGCATTGAGCCTGGCGACGATGGCCGGCGGCGTGCGGGCCGGCGCGAAGATGCCGAAGGTGGAAGTCAGGTTGGCCTTGGGATAGCCCAGTTCGGCAACGGTCGGCACGTTGGGCAGCGACTCGAGGCGCCTGGGCGCGCCCACCGCGAGCGGGCGCAGCCGGCCCGCCTGCATGTGCTGGGTCAGCATGGGGCTGGCATTGGTGCTCATTACCTCGAACTGGCCGCCGAGGGCGTCGTTCATCTGCTGCCCGGCGCCCTTGTAGGGAACCAGCGTCAGGTCGGCCTTCGCCTTCGAGCGGATCTGCTCCAGCATGACATGGCCGACCGTGCCCAGGCCCGACGTGGCCCAGCGCACCGTGCCCGGCCTGGCCTTGGCCTGGACCAGCAGGTCCTGGAACGACTTGCCGCCGAAGCTCGCGGTCGCGATCACCAGCACCGGCGAGTACATCACGCTCATCACCGGCGCGATATCGCGCTGCGGATCGTAGTTGACGTGGCCGACGTGCGGGTTGAGCGTGAGCGGGCTGGTCGAGGCAAAGCCCAGGGTGTAGCCGTCCGGCGCGGCCTTGGCCACGGCATCGATACCGATGCTGCCGCCCGCGCCAGCCTTGTTCTCCACCACCACCGATGCGCCCATCTGGGCCGACAGCCGCTCGCCGAGCGCGCGCGCCACGGTATCGCTGATGCCGCCGGTGGGATAGGCCACGATCAGGCGGATCGGGCGGGCGGGGTACGCGCCGGCGGCATCCGCGGCGGCGGCAAACGGGCTCGCCAGCGCCGCGGCAAACGCGGAGGCAACGGCCAGCAAGGGAATTCGATGGGAAACGGACATGGCGGGGGAACGGCGAGACGACGGTTGGAGACGGGTCTGGCCGCGCCGGCGCCGTTTGGCGGCCCGGGACCCGGCGCAGGCCCGCATGCGGAATGCGAAGGCTATTTTATCCGATCGCAGGCGCCTCCCCGCGTGGCCGGCCACCCCTGGGCAACGGGCGGTCGGGCACCCACGAGACGAACAGTTCGTTGGCGCGGTCGTAGAGCCGCCACACGGTGCCGCACTCGCGGCAGGTGAAGGTGAGCATGCTGAACGGCACGCCGGCGGCGCTCTGGCTCACCAGCGGCGCGGTGTGCTTGAGCGCCAGGCGCTCATGCGGCTCGCGCCGGCGGGAATCGGCCGCGAGCGCCAGGCAATGGTCGCAAGCGGGCTGCGTGGCGGCGGGGGGAGGTACGGCGGACGTCATGCCCGCCATGATGCCGCAAAAACGGCAGATCGTTCACCCCTGTTGCCGCGGCAACGGCGCAAGCGCCGCGCCAGGCGCTACCGGCCCGTGCGCCGGCACTGGATTTTCCGGCGCCACCACCCTTGGCGCTCGCTGGCCCAGCCACACGCTTGCCAGCACCAGCAGCGCGCCTGCCGTCTGCGCCGCGCTCAGGGTCTGGCCGAGTACCAGGAAGCCCAGCACGGTGGCGCTGACGGGGCTCAGCAGGCCGAGCGCGGACACCGCCGCGGTCGGCAGGCGGCCGATGCCGCGAAACCAGAACGCATAGCTCACGCCGGCGCCGGCCACGCACAGCCATGCGTAGCCGAGCAGATTGGGCAGCGTCAGGCGCGCGGGCAGGGTTTCGAAGGCCAGCGCGAAGGGCAGCAGGAACAACGCGCCGGCGGTGAGCTGCCAGGCGGTCAGCACCAGTGGCGAGACTGGCGCTCGCCAGCGCTTGGCCAGCACCGTACCCAACGCCATCGACACCGCCCCGGCCGTGGCCGCGGCCACGCCCACGGCGTCCAGGCGCGCGGCCGGCCCCAGCACCAGCAGGGCCACGCCACCGATGCCGCCAATCCCGGCCAGCCACGCCGCCAGGCGCGGCCGCGCGCCCAGCAGAAGCCAGGCCAGCAATACCACCAGCAAAGGCTGGATCGCGCCCACCGTAGCCGCCACCCCGCCCGGCAGGCGATAGGCGGCAATGAACAGCATGGCCTGGAACAGGCCGATATTGAGCACGCCCAGCACCGCCGCCTTCCACCACCAGCCGCCGCGCGGCAACTGCCGGCTCCACGCCAGCATCGCCAGCCCGGCGGGCAGCGCGCGGATCACGCCGGACAGCAGCGGCTGGCCCGGCGGCAGCCACTGACTGGTGATCAGGTAGGTACTGCCCCAGACCAGCGGGGCGGAAGCGGTCAGCAGCACGTCCGCGGTGCGTACCTGCGCCTGCGCCGGGGCGGATGGCCGGGCCGGCGGAGCCGACGGACGCATGGGCAATGCCGGCGTTGCGGGGTGGGCGTCGGGCTTCATGTCGTCGTGCCTTTATGGGTTCTCATGTTCTCTCATGCTCTCTTATGTTTTCTTCATGAAAAGAATCTTGATATCAAGATATAAAAACCACTTTACGAAGGGAAAGCCTTGATGTCAAGATTCTTGCCATCCAGAATCAAGCGCAGCACACACCATGGCCATCCGCGGCAAACCCAAAGCGCACGGCGCAACAGCGCCCGCCCCTGCGGCCGGCGACGGCGATCCGCCACCAGCCGGCCAGCCGGCCCCGGCCACAGGGGCCGACGGCGACCGCGTCGATCGCATCCTCGCCCAGTGGGCACGCGAGCGTCCGGACCTGGATGCCGCGCCGATGGGCATCATCGGCCGTGTCTGGCGGCTGGCGCGCCATACCGATCGCGCCGTGGAAGCGGCGCTGGCGCCGACCGGCCTGAACAGCTGGGAATTCGATGTGCTGGCCACGCTGCGCCGCTCGGGGCCGCCTTATGCGCTGTCGCCGGGCGCGCTGATCGACTCGCTGATGATCACCTCGGGCACCATGACCAACCGCATCGACCATCTCGAACGCGCCGGGCTGGTGCGCCGCTGCCCCAATCCGGAAGACCGGCGCGGGCTGCTGATCGAACTGACGCAGGACGGCCGCACGCGCATCGACCATGCGCTGGAGGTGCATGTGGCCAACGAGCACCGCCTGCTGGCGCGGCTGTCGGCTGCCGAGCGCAAGCAGCTGGCCGGCCTGCTGCGGCGATGGTTGCAGGGCTTCGAGCCGCTCGGTCAATGAGGATGACTGGAGCTGCCGGGCAAGGCGATAGCCCAGGCGCCACACCTGGCACGAGCCCTGCTGCTTGTCCCGTCTTCCATGCCCGCCTTCCATGAGCGCCGTCCGCCGCCGCCACCTTTCGCTCCCCGTTTTTGTCCTGGCGCAGCCGTGCCTGCGGGCACCGGCACGGCGCCTGCCCAGTTTGCCCCCCCTGACCTTTCCGGAGACTCCCGCATGCATCTGAACCTTCGTCCGCGCACCAGCGCGCTTTCCCTGCCTTGCTCCCTGAGGTCCGCGGCCGCCGTCGCCGCCCTGCTCTGCGCCGCCGCCGCGCACGCCGCGCCGGTGGAGCCCGCCTACCAGTTCTCCCAGCAGGAAAAGCCCGCGCTGATCGCCACCCTCAAGGACCTGGTGTCGATCGAGTCGGGCAGCAAGGACATCGAAGGCCTGGACCGCATCGCCGCGCTGATCCGCGACCGGCTGGCCGCGCTGGGCGGCGACGCGCAGCTGATCGAGCCCACCGGGATCTACCGCATGGAGGACACGCCCAAACAGGTGGGCAAGATGGTGATGGCGCAGTTCAAGGGCACGGGCAAGCGCAACATCATGCTGATCGGCCATATGGACACGGTCTACCTGCGCGGCATGCTGGCCCAGCAGCCCTTCCGCGTCGACGGCGAGCGCGCCTACGGCCTGGGCATCGCCGACGACAAGAACGGCGTGGCGGTGATCCTGCATACCGTGGCCATCCTGCAGAAGATGGGCTTCAAGGACTACGGCACCCTGACCGTGCTGATCAACGGCGACGAGGAAATCAGCTCGCCCGGCGCGCGCGCCATGCTGACCAGGATGGGCAGCCAGCAGGATGCCGTGTTCTCCTGCGAGGCCACCCGCGTGAACGGCGACCGCCTCTCGCTCGCCACCAGCGGCATCGGCGCGATCTCGCTGACCGTGCACGGCAAGGCCTCGCACGCCGGCGGCGCGCCCGAGCAGGGCCGCAACGCGCTGTACGAACTCTCGCACCAGATCCTGCAGATGCGCGACCTGTCCAACCCGGACACCGGCCTCAAGGTGAACTGGACGATCTCCGCCGCCGGCACCAACCGCAATGTGATTCCCGCCGTCGCCACGGCCCAGGCCGATGTGCGGGTGCTGCGCGCCGCCGACTACGACGGCCTGGAGCGCACCCTGCAGGAGCGCGTGAAGAAGCAGCTGATTCCGGACACCAGGGTGGAGGTGAAATTCGAGCGCCGCCGGCCGCCGCTGGAAGTCACCGAGGCCGCGCGCAAGCTGGCCGCGCACGCGCAAGGCGTATATGCCGAGATCGGCGAGAAGCTGGCGGTGTACGACACCGCCGAGGGCGGCGGCACCGATGCGGCCTTTGCCGCGGCCGCCACCAAGGCGCCGGTGATCGAGCGCTTCGGCCTGCGCGGCTTTGGCGCGCATTCCAACGATGCGGAGTACGTCGACCTCAACTCGGTCACGCCGCGCCTGTACCTGCTCACCCGCATGATCATGGACGTATCGCAGGACAAGACCGGCCGCTGAAGCCGGCGGCGGCGCCAGCTTCGCGGGGCTGCACCAGGCGGCTCCGTGCGAAGCTGGCACGTTTCTCGCCTCTGTCTCCACACGGGAGCGGGGAAGCAACAGACATGGTGCGGCCAGCCCCACAGCACACGCCCAGCCCCTGCCGGGTCAGTTGAACTGAATGGGAGATACCGTATGGCAAGCGCGGACCGCATCGTCGAGCCGTCCCACCACGCCGGCTTTATCGCCGACGCCAGGATTTCCAGCATCGCCGAGATCAACCGTGAAACCAGGTTTCTCGCGCTCAGCGCGCTGATCGAGGCCGCGCGCGCCGGCGATGCAGTCAGGCTGGCTTCTTCCGCCCGCCAAGGTCGGGCAGGAAGACGGCGAGCAGCCCCAGCAGCGGCAGATAGGCGCACAAGCGGTAGACCGACTCGATGCCATGCGCATCGGCCAGCTTGCCCAGCACCGCGGCGCCGATGCCGCCCATGCCGAAGGCAAAGCCAAAGAACAGGCCGGACACCATGCCCACCTTGCCCGGGATCAGTTCCTGCGCGAACACCAGGATGGCCGAGAAGGCCGAAGCCAGGATGAAGCCGATGATGAAGGACAGCACGCCGGTCCAGAACAGGTCGGCATGCGGCAGCATCAGCGTGAACGGCGCCACGCCAAGGATCGACGCCCAGATCACGCGCTTGCGGCCGATGCGGTCGCCGATGGGGCCGCCCAGGATGGTGCCGGCAGCCACCGCGAACAGGAACACGAACAGGTAGATCTGCGCGCTTTGCCGGGTCAGGCCAAAGCGCTCCATCAGGTAGAAGGTGTAATAGGTGTTCAGGCTCGCCATGTAGAAATACTTGGAGAACACCAGCGCCATCAGCACCACCATGGCCCGTACCACGACCCGGCGCGGCAGCGGCGCCTGCGTGGTGGCGGCCTTGCGCTTGCGGGTGGTATGCGTCAGCTCGCGGCCGTACCAGCCGCCGATCTGCCACAGCACGGCGATCGCCAGCAAGGCCGCCAGCGAGAACCACGCCACGCTGCTCTGCTGGTGCACGATCCACGCCGCCAGCAACGGCCCGGTGGCGCTGCCCGCGTTGCCGCCGACCTGGAAGATCGATTGCGCCAGCCCGTGCTGGCCGCCCGACGCCATGCGCGCCACGCGCGACGACTCCGGATGGAAGATCGACGACCCGGTGCCCACCAGCGCGGCCGCCACCAGCAGCACGCCATAGGTAGGCGCCACCGACAGCAGCAGCAGGCCGCACAGCGTAAAGCCCATGCCGATCGACAGCGATTGCGGCTTGGGATGCTTGTCGGTGTACAGGCCTACCACCGGCTGCAGCAGCGAGGCGGTGATCTGGTAGGTCAGCGTGAGCAGGCCGATCTGGGTGAAACTCAGGTTGAAGCCGCCCTTGAGCATCGGATAGATGGCCAGGATCAGCGACTGGATCATGTCGTTGAGGAAATGCGAAAAGCTGATCGCCCCCAGCACGCGAAAGCCGGTCCGCTCGGCGGACTGCGTACTGTGGAGACTCTGGGCCAGGCCCTGCGGCGAGGCGTTGGCGCCGCCGGGCGCGGTATCGATGCGGGTGCTCATGATGGAAACGGGGGCTCAAAAGACCATGGGGGAAGGCTGGCGCCCATCCTAAATGGCGCGATCCCGCCTGTCCTGCGAGAATAGGGCCAGAACCCTGGAGAAAAGGACATGCCCCGTCCCGCCCGGCCCCCTGGCACCGGACCGATCGCAGATCCCGCCGCCGGCTCCCCCTCGCGACCGCGAGGCGCCAGCGCCACGCGGCCGCCACCGGATGCCGCCGGTGGCGGCCGGGCCGACACCTACTCCGGATCGCCCGCCTACCTCAAGTACGACCGCAGCCCGATGCCCGTCACGGCCATGGCGGCCGACTATCAGCCGGGCCATGTCACCAGGCCGCACCAGCACCCGAATGCGCAGCTGGTGCACGCCGTGCATGGCGTGATGGTGGTCGCCACCGCCGAAGGCCAGTGGATCGTGCCGCCCACGCGCGGCATGTGGATGCCCGGCGGTACCGTGCACTGGATCCGCATGGTCGGCCATGTGCGCATGCGCACCGCCTATATCCGCCCGGACGCCGCCGCCAGCCTGCCGACCCGTTGCACCGTGCTGGGCATCACGCCCCTGCTGCGCGAACTCATCCTCGCCGCGATCGACATTCCCACCCCCTACAGCGCCGAATCCCGCGACGGGCGGCTGATGCGGCTGCTGCTGGACGAGGTGATGCTGGTGCCGACGCTGCCCCTGCACCTGCCCCGGCCCGCCGACGCCGGCCTGCGGCAGATCTGCGAGGCCATCGTTGGCGCACCGGATACGGCGCTGACGCTGGCTCAATGGGGCGAGCGGCTCGGGGTCGATCCCAAGACCATCCAGCGGCGCTTTGCGCGGGAGACGGGGATGACGTTCGGGCAATGGCGGCAGCAGGCCAGGCTGCTGGCGGCGCTGGAAAGGCTGGCCGCCGGGGCCAAGGTGGTGGATGTGGCGCTGGATCTCGGGTATGAGAGTCCCAGCGCGTTTTCCACCATGTTCAGGCGGCAGTTCGGGGTACCGCCCAGCGGGTTTTTCAAGTGAGGTTCTTGGTGCGCCAGCGAGCGCCGCGGCGTCGTTGCCGATCCCGATGCGCCAGGACCATCTGCAATGACGACGGTGTCTGCCCCAGTTCTCACCCCTCCAGGTACCTCTCCACCAACCTGGCCCAATAAGCCGCCCCCACCGTCAGGTTCTCATCGTTGAAGTCATAGCCGGGGTTATGCAATAACGGCTGCCCCGCCCCATTCCCCATCCGCACGAAGCACCCCGGCCGCTGCTGCAGGAAGTAGGCAAAATCCTCGCTCCCCGCGATCAGCGGGAAATTCGCCACGACCCGGTCGGGCCCCACCAGTTCTTCGGCCACCTGGCGCGCGAACTCGGTCTCGCGCTCGCTATTGATCAGCACCGGGTAACCGCGGATGTAGTCGATCTCCACGGCCGCGCCATAGCCCTCGACATGGGAAGCCACCAGCCGGCGAATACGGTTCTCCAGCGTGCGCCGCACGTCGGGACTGAAGGAACGCACGCTCAGCTCCAGCTTCGCGCTTTCCGGGATCACATTGGGCGCATGGCCCGCGTGCAGCGTGCCGATGGTGACCACCGCGGTTTCGTTCGGGTCGATATTGCGCGACACGATGCTCTGCAGCGCCATCACCAGGCTGCCCGCGACCAGGATCGGGTCGATCGACTGGTGCGGCCGGGCGGCGTGGCCGCCCTTGCCGCGGATGGTGATGGCGACCGTGTCGCAGGCCGCCATGAAGGGGCCGGCGCGGAACATGAAGGTGCCGGCCTCCACCCCGGGGTGGTTGTGCAGGCCGAAGACCGCATCGCATGGGAAGCGCTCGAACAGGCCATCGGCAAGCATGCGTTCGGCGCCGCCGCCGGAGCCGATTTCCTCGGCAGGCTGGAAGATCAGGTGAACGGTGCCATCGAAGTTGCGCGTGCGCGCCAGTTGCCGCGCCGCGCCGAGCAGCACCGTGGTGTGGCCGTCGTGGCCGCAGGCGTGCATCTTGCCGGCGTGGATGCTGGCGTACGGCAGGCCGGTGCGCTCGTGAATGGGCAGCGCGTCCATGTCGGCGCGCACGCCGATGCTGCGGTGGCCATCGCCCTGGCGCAGCGTGCCCACCACGCCGGTACCGCCGACGCCGCGCGTCACCTGGTAGCCCCAGCCTTCCAGCCGGGTGGCGACCAGCTCCGCGGTACGCACTTCGTCGAAGGCGAGTTCGGGATGCTGGTGGATGCTGTGGCGGATCGCTTCCAGCTCGGCCCGGCTGCCGGCGGTGTCGGCGAGTTCGCAGAAGCGCTGGGAACGGGAGGCGGGAGCGGGCGAGTCGGCAAGCAGGGACTCGACGAATTCGGGGGCGTGTTCTGACATGGCAGTACTCGTTATGTCGTTATGTCTTCGAGGCGTTTCGAAGCGTATAGAAAACAGTATTTCACGCTGGGCGCAGAGCGCAAACGGTTTAACCCTTTGTAGCGAAATCAGGGGAACAACTGTTGCGAACGGGGGACGGTCCTGCGCGCGCGAGGGTCACAGGGGCAACCCCCACCCGCGCACGGGGATCGCGGGCCTGCCTTTTCAACGCGGCGCGGATGGCAGCAGGTATCGCTGGCGGTACAAGCGACACCCGCCAGGCACTTGCCCCGGCCACCGGCACGACGCACAACGCACAAATCGAGTAGGGTGAGGGGTCACCCCCTCAGCCCTCTCACACCACCGTACGTGCGGTTCCGCATACGGCGGTTCACAAGCGAGACTGCAGGCGCTGCTGGGTATCAAGCAGCGAGACCAGCCCCATGGCGTCGAAGTAGCGCTTATGGAACGCGGTGTTCATATGACTAGCCCCCGCATTCCACCATGGCCCATGACCATTGCGGGCCGAATGCCACGCGCGATCCTTCGTTAATCCCTGCCGACGCAGCATCACAGTGCGGGTAGCACGTCTCTTGGCCTGCCTCCATAGCAAGCAGCGCAGCCGTCGTCGCACCCACCCGTCCAGCGTCTCCAACACCCCTTTCGCTTCCGTGTATTGGAAGTACCCGATCCACCCGCGCAGCACCGGATTCAGCACTGCAATCGTATGGGCCAGGCTCCCCCCTCGCCCCGGACGCACCAACTCCCGTACCCGGGCCGTTAGCCTGCTTAGGCTTTCCGCCGCGATACGAAGCCGCGGCTGACGCTGCCCTGTCAGGCTGTAACCCAGGAACTTGCGCGCCCAAGGTCGTGCACACGCGCTCTTGCCCTCATTGACCCGCAGCTTCAGCCGCTCCTCCAGGAATGCTGTCATGCCGGCCAACAACTGCTGCCCTGCCGTCTCGCTGCGCACATAGACATTGCAGTCGTCCGCGTAACGACAGAACGCGAGGCCCCGCTTCTCCAGCTCACGGTCCCAATCCGTCAGCAGGATATTCGACAGCAACGGCGACAGCGGCCCGCCTTGCGGCGTGCCTTGCCTCCTTGCCTCGACCATCCCACCACGCATCAGCCCCGCTTCCAGATACCGCCGGATCAGCTTGAGCACCCGGACCTCCTTCACTTGCCGCGCCACCCGCGACATCAGGATGTCGTGGTTGACCCGGTCGAAGAACTTCTCCAGGTCGATGTCCACCACCCAGCGCCGGCCTTCCCGCACATACCGCTGTGCCTGCAAGACCGCCTGCTGAGCGCTGCGCCCCGGCCTGAAGCCGTAGCTCGACTCGGAGAATCCCGGCTCAAAGATCGGTTGGAGAACTTGCAGCAGCGCCTGCTGGATCAGCCGGTCCACCACCGTCGGGATGCCCAGTGTCCTCACCCCGCCCGCAGGCTTGGGGATCTCCACCGCGCGCACCGCCTGCGGGATGTATTGGCCGGTCAACAGCGCCACCTTGACGCTCGGCCAGTGCACCTTCAGCCAGTCGCGCAACGCCGTCACCGCCAGGGCATCCACCCCGGCCGCGCCGCCGTTGCTGACCACCTTCCGGTACGCCAGCCACATGTTGCCCTTCTCGACCACCGCCTCCATCAGCGATGGCGCCCGCGCTTTCGTTTGCCCGACAGCCGCCGTGCCAGCCTCCGCACCCCCATCGGCCCCAGGCAGGTTCCGCCTGCCGTCCTCCGCTGTGGGCTGCACTCGTTCGTGCATTTGGGCTTCGTCGGTAAGCATCGAGGTCTGTCGTCCTAATCGCGCTCGTTCATGTTCGGCCCTTCAGCGCCAACCGCTCGCCTACTATGGCCTCTGCTGACTTCTGCACCGCCATCCCGACGCCTCTCGACGTCGGTAGCACCATGGCAGCGGTGCAGATCTCCCCGGGTATGACGCACTCACCTTCATGCTTATGCCTGTCGGATTTACGCCGCATCGTTCCGTGCAAGTATTGGGCTTCAGCAATTACGGCTACCTCACCCCAATACGGCGCCTCGTATCCGCTTCCTGTTCGTCAGGCCAGCGCTTTGCCTCGGGCTTCCTTCAGACCCCCAGTCGCCCGGGGAACCCTTGCCTCTGGCTAACACTTCCCCTTGCCGGGTGTGTAAGGGACTTGCACCCTCAAGTGAGTGCGCCCTGCCG
>NZ_JBYOJU010000076.1:0-28463 GCF_057798855.1 Cupriavidus sp. 96C5-1
AGCCCGAACAGCGAGACCGAGCGGAAGGACTGCACGTCCGGCACGCTGGCCAGCGCGTTCTCCACGGGAATGGTGATCTGCTGCTCGACCTCCACGGTGCTGCGGCCGGGCCACTGCGTGATGGCCTGTACCGTGACCGGCGCCACGCCGGGATAGGCCTGCAGCGGCAGCCGCAGGAAGCTCAGCACGCCGGCCGCCAGCAGGCCGAGGGCCAGGAAGACGATGACCAGGCGCCGCTTGAGGATACTTCTGATGGGCGAGAAGACCATCTCAGGCCTCCTGCTTGAGCAGCATTTCGTTGAGCAGCATGCCGCCCTGCGTCACCACGCGAACCGGCGCGCCCGCGGGCGCGCCCTCGGTGACCTGGAAGGTGCCGTCGCTGCGGGGGGTGCCCTGCACCGCCACGCGCTCGATGTGCTTGTCGTCGGGCTGGGTCATCAGGTAGAGCTTGCCCTGGTCCTTGACGATGGCCGACTGGGGCACCACCAGCGCCTGCGCGGTGCCGGTGACGATGCGCGCGGTGGCGTACATCTCGGGCTTGAGCGTGCCGTCCGGGTTGGGCACGTCGCAGCGCACCTGCAGGGTGTGGGTGTCGGCGTCGACGTTGGGGGCGATAAAGCTGACGCGCCCGCGGTAGCGGCGTCCCGGGTAGGCCGGGGTCTCGATCTCGATGGTCTGGCCCAGGCGCACGTTCCTGATGTCGTTCTCGTAGAGATTGCCGGTGAACCAGATCGAGCGGGTGTCGATGATGCTCATCAGCGAATCGCCGACGTTCAGGTAGGAGCCCGGGTCCATGTCGCGCTTGACGATGGTGCCGCCGATCGGCGCGCGCAGGGTCAGCGTATCGGAGGCGGTACCGCGCTCGCGGATGCGGGCGATGTCCTCAGGGGTGGCGCCCAGCACGCGCAGCTTGTTCTCCGACGACTGCATGGTGAGCCTGGCGTCGTCCACCAGTTCCTTCAGGCCGCTGCCGCTCAGGGTGTGATAGGCGTTGTGCGAGAGCAGGTATTCGTTCTGCGCGGCGATGTACTCGGGCGAGTACAGTTCGGCCAGCGGCTGGCCGGGGCGCACCACGGCGCCCTCGTAGACCAGGATGCGCTCGACGCGGCCGGCCACGCGGGCCGAGGCCAGCTTGGCCTGCTGAACGTTATAGGCGAGCTTGCCGGGGGTGGGCATGTCGACCGCGACGGTCTGCATATTGAACACCGCGGACTTGACCGCGTTCGGGTCGAAGCCGCCCTCGGGCAGGGTCAGCCGGGAAGGCACGCGGCGCGGCTTGGCGGCCGGGGCCTTGGCGAGCGGTATGCCGGCCGGCTGTGCCTGTTGCGGTTGTTGCGCCTGGGCCCAGTACTTGCCGCCCCAGATACCGCCGGCGAGGACCACCACGAAGCCGGCGCCGATCATCAGATTCTTGTTCATAGGTTCAAGGCCTCGCGGCCGTCAGAATTTGTCTCGTCCCACCGCGGCGGCCAGCGTGTAGTACGCCTGGCGAGCCTCGGACTCGGCTTGCGTCACGGCCAGTTCGGCGTTCTTGAGCGCGGAGCTGGCGGTGAGCAGATCGGTGAAATCGGCGTTGTTGTTGGCGTAGTTGGTGAAGGCCATCTTGTAGGCCGTCATCGCCTCGGGCAACTGGCGCTGGCGCAGGAACTCGGCCTGGTTGACCGACTGGCGCAGGTTGTTGTGCGCGGTATCGACGGCCAGCAGGGTCTGCTGGCGCACCGACTGGTCGTTGGCGTCGGAGGCCACCTTGTTGGCGACCGCTTCATCGACGCCGTACTTCTCCTTGGTGAAGAAGAACAGCGGGATGATGATGTCGAACTCGATGCCGTAGCTGGCGGGCTTGAAGCCCAGCGGGGGGTTGTTGCCGTTGAAGGTGCCGATGATCTGGAAGTCGGGCAGGTAGGCCTTGCGGGCCAGGCGCACGCCCTTCTCGGCGGCTTCGACCTGGAAGCGCGAGGCGCGCACATTGGGGTGCTCGCGCAGGGCCATGTCTTCCAGCTCGGGCAGGGGCGTGGGGGGCAGGCGCGCGGCGCTGGCGTCGGGGCGCAGCTCGAGGGGGAACTCGGGGTTCTTGCCGATCAGGGTGTTGATGGACTTGAGCGCGTTGTCGTACTGGCGCTCCAGGCCGAACATATCGTTCTGTGCGCTGCTCTGGGCGACCTGGGCGTTGAGGTAGTCGACATAGCCGGCGGCATTGTTGGCGTAGCGGATGCGGGCGACCTGCTTGACCTGCTCGAGGCGCTTGAGGTTAAGGCGCAGCACGTCGAGCTGGGCCTTTTGCGCGAGGGCCTGGAAGTAGGTGGTGCTGAGCTGGGCGTAAAGCTGGAGGTACAGGGCGTCGCGCTGGGCGTCGATCGACTCGGCCTGGGTGTTGGCGATATCGGCGGCCAGGGCCTTCTTGCCGGGGAAGGGGAAGGACTGGGTGAGGGTATAGCTGAAGGACTCCGCGCGGGCCAGTGCCAGCGGGCTGTTCTTGGGCAGGTTGCCCCAGATGAAGCCGACCTGCGGATTGTTGGGCGCGGCGATCTGCGGGACGATGGCCTTGGCCGCCATATAGAGCGAGCGTGCCTGGATCAGCTGCGGATTGTTGGCGCGCAGTTCCTCGGACAGCTCCCACAGGGAAAAGCCGGGCCCGACCAGGCCCTTGGTCTTCTCCTCGGGGCTCAAGGCCGCGGCCGGGGCCGGGGCGGTGGACGTGCCGGTACCCTGCGCCGCCGCAACCGGCTTGTTCCACCCGCTGGCGGGCGGCTTCTCGCCGGCCGGCGCGGGCTTCCTGGTTGCCGGTACGGCCGGTGCCAGAGGTACGGGATTGGTATCTCCGCTCAGGTCCACGCCCCAGGCGACCTGGGCCGCACAGATCAACAGTACGGCTGTTCCAACTTTGCTTTTAGTTGGATTTTTTCTCATAAAGGCTCCCATCGCTACTTCGCGTGTATTTATGACAGGACAAGCTTTCAATTAGCCTTCCATCCCATTTCGAAGAGCTTTCTGGATTTAGGTGGTTACCCTAGTATTTTTTAATATCTTGTAAGGAAGCCCCCGGATTACGGGGGAGGCCTGAGCCGGTGCGTCACTGCGTCATATGGAAATAGGATTTTCTTCTCGTCCTGTCCGCGCGGAGCGTGACGTCGTGCCACATGACAGGAGAGTGCGGCATTGCACCAGGCGAGCCGGCATGCCGTGGGGCTGCAAGATGCACGTACGCGGGACGCGCTTGGTCCGGCGCACGTTGCGGGAAAAGGGCGCGTATTTTATGGAATGATGATTTTAATAAAAATGCATCGTATCCATGAGAAATTACGGCCGCATGTCATCTGGAAAGGCAAGACTTTCAGCTTGCCCTAAGCCAGCGCCATCAGGCTAATGCGCTGTCTGCTCGCATAAAGGGCAGACACGTACCAGCAATGGCGCGTCGCCCGAATCACCGAAGGCGTCGCTGTCTTCGGATGCCACGAAACACTTGCATCCAGGTACCGCCCGCATGGATTCGCTGCGCGCACTTGCCGGCAACACCGCATAGCGCACACCGAGCTGCACGCGGCGCTCCCAGTCGCCTTGAGGATCCAGCGCCAGCAGCCACAGGCGTGTCTGGATCGACCAGTGCCTGACGGTTTCGCTCTTGATCGCCAGGCGCCGCGCTGCTTCGGCAACCGGCACCTGCTGCGATGCCAGGTTGAAGAACGCTTCTGCCTTGTCCTCCAGCCTGAGCCGTGCCATGGGCGTGCCGGTCAGCCGGTTGAAGCGCTGGCGGCAACCCGCGCACTGAAAAAGCGGCAGTCCGCTGTTATCGGTGCCGTCGCAGGCGCAGGCGGCACCGCGGGCGTGGCAACGCGGGCAGGCGGGGGGGCGCCGGCTGGCGGCATGGAGCTTGCGCCATGCCGACAACAGGAACGCCGTCAGGGCGTCGTCGGCCGAGCCGCTGGCGCGTACGTGGATCAGCGTGGTCGCCCGGCGAAACTCGTCCGCATAGAGAGACGCACCCATCGCGCTGGATGTATGCGGAAGATCCCTCTCGGCCGGCGTAGGCTGCTGCTGTTGCGATCTGCTCATATACGTAGGCGCGAGCGGAATCAGCCTGCACGTCAGGACCGACGGCTGGCTTTCCACCTGCTGTAGGGGTGTGGTGACGCGATCCGCGTGACCAGTGGTTCAATCGATACCTGTGCCGCGTGGCATTGGCATGCGGCGCGGCGGTATGTCGGCAGGCGGCGTTTTATGCCGCCTGGAGCACTTCATTCCGCCAACCCGTACCCGGGAAGGATGGAACTGCACGGATTTTATGCGTAATGGATCTCGCCGCGTACTGTGATTGTTCACAGTAGACACGCCGCGCGCCAGTCCCTGCGCCCCGCGCAGGAGCGGCACCGGGGGGGGCTGCGGCAGCGGTGCGGGAGCCCTGGCCGCCGTGCCGGGCGGGCTACCGCGCTATGGCTTGATGATGCCGGCCGAGGCGGCCTTGACCACGGCTTCGATACGCGTGGCAACCCCCAGCTTCAGGCGGGCGTTGTCGATATGGAAATCGACGGTACGCTTGGACAGGCCCAGGATGGTCGCGATTTCTCCGGAGGTCTTGCCGCGGGCAGACCACACCAGCGTCTCCACCTCCCGCTCGCTGAGATGGACGGCAGGCAAGGCGTGCCGCGTGCGGGCCACCCTGGCAAGGCGTGCCTCGACGATGCTGGTGAGGATGTCGAAGTCGACCGGCTTGGTCACGTAGTCATCGGCGCCGAGCCGGCGGCCCTTGAGTTCGGCTTCGCGCTGGGCCAGCGCCGTCAGGAAGACGAAGGGCATGTCGGCAAAGCGCGGTGCCAGGGAAACGAGCTTCTCCAGCAGTTCGAAGCCCGTCATCACTGGCATACTCACGTCGCAGAGGACGAGGTCGGGCGCGTCGCGCAGGATCGCGGCAAAGCCTTGCTCGCCGTCGTGCGCGACGCTGACGGCAAAGCCCCGCTCGATCAGCTCTTCGGCAATCAGGTCGGCCGTTTCGGGGTCGTCCTCGATGCAGAGGATCTTCCGGTTGGCATCGTTCATGGTGGTCTCGGTAGCGGCAGGCGTGGTCTTCCGGTGCCCGTCGGCGCGGGTCGGCGGGCGACGAAAAGCGTGGCGGCTGCCTCGAGGGTAGCGAAATTCAGGAAAAAAATCTTATGAATCACTCGACTCGTCCGGCACCCGCCAGCCGCCGGGTGCGCCGGAGCCTGGGGCGGCGCCTTGCCGGGCTGCCCGATTCCGTGCCCATGCTGCGGCCGATTCGCGTGCGGCTGTCACTGGTGTTCGTGCTGTTCTTGCTGCTGGTGGTGGGCGTGGGGCTGTTTGGCATCGACCGGCTCAGCAACTTTCATAGCGTGTCCGCGCAGATCAGTGGCCGCTGGCTGCAAAGCAACCGCATCCTGGGCGACCTCAACAATTATATTTCCGACTACCGCGCCTTTGAAGCCGATGCGCTGATCGCGACCTCGCGCTCCGACCTGCGCGCCGCCGAAGGGCAGATCGACAGGCTGGACGGCGTGATCAGGGAGGTCGAGGCCCGCTACGGAAAGATCGAGCACGATCCGGCCGAGCTGGCGCTCTACGAGCAGTTCATGACGCAATGGGCCGCTTACCGGCAACTGGTGGGGCGGGTGGTGGCACTGGCCCACCAGAAGGACACCACCGAAGCAGTGGCCCTGTACCGCGGCGATTCGCGCCGCGCCTTCGAGCAGGCCAACGGCACGCTCGGCGTCCTGACGCAGCGCAACGTGGCCGGCGCCGCGGAGGCGACCGAGCGCGAAGCGGATGCCTACCGCGAGGCCCGGCAGCTGATCGCAGGCGCGATCCTGGTGTCGGGTTTCCTGGTCATCGCCGCCGTGGCCTATCTCGTGCGGGCGGTGTCCAAGCCCATGGCGGTGCTGGTGGACCGCATGCACAGCATCACCGATAACGTGCCGCACGTGGATATTCCCGGCGCCGGGCGCAGGGACGAGATTGGCGAAATCGCCCGGGCCGTGGTGCGCTTCCGCGACAATACGATCGAACTGGAGCGCAGCAAGGCGGCGCTGGCCGCCCAGACCACGAAGCTGCAGGACACGCTGGAGAACGAGCGGCGCCTGGCGGTACTCCAGCGCAATTTCGTCTCGATGGCCTCGCATGAATTCCGCACGCCGTTGAATGTGATCGACGGCCATGCGCAGCGGCTGGCGCGCATGAAGGAACCGCCCTCCGCCGAAGCCATCGCCGAGCGCTGCGGGCGCATCCGTGTCGCCGTGCAACGCATGATCAGCCTGATCGACCATTTGCTCGACTCCTCGCAATGGCTGGACGGGGGCCGCCTTGCGACGCTGCAAGGCGTCGATTTCTCCCTCACGCTCCTGCTGCACGAGGTCTGCGAGATGCACCGCGAGAGTTCTCCCAATGCTGTGATCGAGGAAGTGATCGACCCCGGTGTCGAGGAAGTGTTCCACGGCGATGCCAAGCTCCTGTTCCAGGCGTTCAGCAACCTGATCGGCAACGCGATCAAATACTCGCCCGCGTACGCGCCGGTCACCGTGCGCGTGTCGGGCGACGCGCACGCGGTATCCGTGGCCGTGACCGACCGCGGCATGGGTATCCCGGACAAGGACCTCGGCCACATCTTCGAGCGCTTTGTCCGTGGCGGCAATGTCGCCGGCACGGCGGGGGCGGGCGTGGGCCTGTATCTTGTCAAGCTGGCGGTCGACCTGCATCGCGGCGAGGTTTCGGTCACCAGCAAGGACGGGCAGGGCTCGTGTTTCGTGGTCCGGATGCCGCGCTGCCCCGCGCCGTGATGGCGGATATCCGGTGACGGCCGTGCAGGAAAGCTTGGGAATGACGGAGGAAACGCCGGAAAACGGGCAAAAAAATAGCCCACCTGATGGTGGGCTACGTTCTCTCGGGGTTGCGGCTGCCAGGCTGATACGAAGCCCTGCTGCGCTACTGCCCCGATCCTGGAGATACGCTGGATTGGAGCGGATCCAGGCCGTGCTGGCGGAGTGGACGGGACTCGAACCCGCGACCCCCGGCGTGACAGGCCGGTATTCTAACCAACTGAACTACCACTCCGTGTTGGCTTTGCAAGCCGGTTTGCACCGGCTGCGACGCACTTGCCAAGTGCCGGCTTTGGCCGACTCTCGAAATCTGGCGTCCCCTAGGGGATTCGAACCCCTGTACTCACCGTGAAAGGGTGATGTCCTAGGCCTCTAGACGAAGGGGACATATACATTTGCTTCGCAATCATTGTGGTTCGTGATGCGAAGGGCGTGATTATAGCGCGCTTTTTCAAGGTTTGTGAAGTCCAAATTCGCACACACCGAAAAGAATCCGTTTTTGCCAAGACGGCGACCGGCGCCGTTGCCAGGATCCAGGCATGCGGGTGCTTCCCGCGCCCACTCCGGATACCGCCACCATGCCGACCCGTTCCCCGCCTGCAAGCCCGTCCAGGGGCGCGCGCATCAGCCCGACCGCCGTCGGCGCCTTCGCCCTGCTGCTGTGGGCCATGCTGCCGCTGCTGACCGCCCAGGCTCGCCGCCTGCCGCCCTTTGAACTGCTGGCGCTGAGTTTCGGCGTGGCCTTCCTGCTGGCCTATCTCTGGCCTTTGCCGATGGTGCTGTTCTCCGCGCTGGGGCCCGGCGGCAGCCTGGGCATGCGGCAGATTGCCGGCGCGATGCCGGGATTCCTGGGCACCTTGCTGATCGTCGGCGGCGCCGCGCTGGCCATGACCGCCGGGCGGCCGGCCAGCGCAGTCCGGCCGGGATAAAGGCGAGGCAGAAGAGGGGGGCGCTGGTGTCCCCGCGATTCAGCGGCCGTGGCGGCGTTCCCGCATGGGGCCGTCGGCATCGATGCTGCCTGCCGCGCCAAGGGGACCATCCACGTTCAGCGGACCATTGACCAGCACGTTGCCTTGCACCACCAGCGGCCCGTGCACGGTGAGGGGACCATGGATGATCTTTTGGCGTTCGCCACCCAGGAGTGGAGGGTAAGCCGGGGGCCGGGTCTCGAACCACGCTGCGCTCAGCGGGCCGTGCGCAAGTACGCTGCCGTCCGCGGAGAGCGGGCCGTGCACGGTGAGCGGACCTTCCACCACCAGCGAGCCGCCAACGGTCATCGGGCCGGTTTCCACCGGCTGGCCCCGCGCGTGCGGCGTCAGCCCCAGCGCTGCCGCCAGCAGGACTGCCGGCAGGATGCCATGGGCTTGCCGGGACATGTGCGCTCTCATGGCTGCTCCAGGTTGCGCCGCGGCCAGGATGCGGCCGGCTGCCTCCACTCCAACTTAGTGCGCGGCGGGGCGGCCCGCAAGGCTGCCACGGGGACAGGGCCAGGCTGTTCTTTTCCAGCCCGATCTGCCACCATTGCGCCCCCTCGATTTCACCGCGACCAGAGCGCGCTGCAACACCATGGCTTCCAGCAAAGCACACCACGCTACCGGATGGGCAGCCGGCCTGATCGCCGCCGCCGTGGTGACCAGGGCAGGCGCCGGCGGCGCCGATTACCTGGCAGCGGCGCTTGCCTGCCTGGCAGGCGTGGCCGGCGGCGGTGCGCCCGACTGGCTGGAAGTCGCCTGGTGGTCGAGGTCGCGCCGGCTGTGGATCACCCATCGCACCTGGACGCATTGGGGCCTGGCCTGGCTGGCCTTGCTGGTGCTGGCTTACCGTTCGCTAGGCGCGCATGCGCTGGCCGCGCCGGCGTTTGGCTTTGCCTGTGGCGGCCTGATGCACCTGCTGGCCGACTGGCCGAATCCGCTCGGGGTGCCGTGGATCCTGGGGCGGCATTCACTGAACTGGTGGAAGAGCGGGCGCTGCGACCTGCTGGTGGTGGCCGCTTCGTGGATGGGCGCGCTCGCCTTGTCGCGGCATGTGTGGTTTCACGGTACGCACGGGCTGGAACTGATGCGTTACCTGACGGCCTGGCGCCTGCGTGCCTGAACGATGCAGGGCGCCGGAAAAAAAGAGGCGGCCACAAGGGGCCGCCGATCGGGAATGACGAGGGAGGCAATTCCCTCGCCTAAGGCTATCGGCCGGTCAAAGTGCAAGCTGCACCCTACCGAGGTGGGGTGCAGCTTGCGGCATATTGGGCGGTCTGCCGCGGACGCTTTCCAGCCAGGTCGTCGCCGGGTGCGCGCAGGCTTCAGGCCTCCAGGCAGGCTGCAGGCATGCCTTGCATGTATTGCCTTTGCCGGCACACGGCAGCCGCCAGTTCGGCGTGCGCGGCATCGAGCCATACGGTGCGATGCCGCACGGGGTCGCGTGGCGAGAGATCGGCGCCACTGACCTCGCGCAGGAAATACTTCACCATGCTGCCGGCCCGGGCCGGCACGGGCAGCATGCCCAGCAACTGCCGCCGCTGCAGCAGGCCGTGATCGACGGCATGGCCCAGCGCGGACCATGCCGTGCGCCCAAGTGCGACAAAGAGTGCCTGCTTGTCGATCTGCCTGAGCGCAGCGAGGAAGCGTTGCTCGAAGACCCGGCGCAGCATTGCCACGGCGTTCAGTTCTTCCAGGCTGCCGTCAAAGGCGAGCCCGCGGCGGGTGGTGGCATAGGGCAGCAATGCCAGTGGCTGCAGCAGCGCGAAGCCATCGTCCCACAGCGCGGCGGCCCCCGGCAGGCCGATCAGCTGCGCGATGCCGAAATGATCCAGCATGCGGATCAGGTTGGGCCGCACGAGTTTTCCGCCAAGTTCCACCTGGCGTTTGTTCTCGCGCTGAATGGTGCGCCCGGGTGCATGCCGTTGCAGCAGGCTCTCGGTCAGTTCGGCGGCAAGCCGGACATGGGCATGTCCGGGCGTAGTGCTGACCAGGACCAGCCTTGCGCCTGCGTTGCTGTGCTCGAACGGCACGTAGGTCATTGCGTAGACGCCGTCTCTATCCACTAGTACCGGCTTGTCGATCACGCCCGCTGCTGCTCCGCGCCGGATGCGCGCGCAGTATTCTTCCAGGTAATTCGCCAAGATAACCCCGCCTTGCCACGATTTCTCTTTGGTACATCCGCCGCCCTGTAGCCGGGCTTGGCTTTCGTAGCATGGTAAGCCGCGTACTTGTCCCAGGCAAAGCATGCGGTGCAGTTTGCGGCCCGTGGTGGCGCGTGGTGTGTGGGGCAGCGAACCAATGGCGCGTGCCACCACCCGGATGAAGGATGGGCAGCGGCCGCGCTCCGGGCACCGGCAGGTTGCCGGCAATGCCGCAAGGCCGTGCTGCCGTATCCATGTGCGCGACGCGCCTCGGTGCCCCGGCTTGGGCTTCCTGGCGCAGCGCGGCCTGCGCCGATGCCCGCGGCCGTGCGGAGGCGATCAGCAGTGCGGCGGTGGCAAGATTGACGGCGAGACGCCCAAGGAGAGAACACCGCATCTGATCGCCGACAACTACGGCCGAAGGAAGTCCCCGTGGGACGCCACGCGCAAGCATCCTGCCGTGCAGGACTGGCTGGCCAGGCATCCGCGATTCAATATGCACTTCACGCTCACCTCGGCATCATGGCTGAGCATGGTCGAGCGCTTTGTTCGCGACATCACGACCGAGCGACTTCGCCGCAGCGTATTCACCGGCGTACCGGAACAGATTCGAGCGCCGCACCCTCACCTGACCGTGCTTGACTGCAAGTTATAGCGCGATCGCAGAGCCTCCCACTCATCTGCCCCTAGCCGGCGGAAAACTTCGGAAATGGGCTCATTGGAGGATGGCGACGCACTAGTCCGCTTCACCATGGACAAGGCTGCATCCCCGGCTTCGATCATCGCAAATAGCAGCAAGCCTGGCAGAATAGCCAGCCTGTATCCCATAGACTCGAACGCTTCCAGCCCTAGAATCGGGGTGCGTCCTCCAGGCACCAGGTTCAACAAACACGGCCCCTTGACCTTCAGCGGTACGGCGGCCACTTCCTCCAGCGTTTGCGTCGCCTCGACAAATGCCATGTCGGCCCCAGTGTCAAGCGCCGCGTTGGCTCGCCAGATAGCTTCATCCAGACCCAGGACCGCACGGGCGTCCGTGCGTGCGATGATTGTGAACTCCGGCGCGCGACGTGCTTCCACTGCGGCACGGATCTTCGAGAGAAACTCCGTGCGCGACACCACCTCCTTTCCCTCCAGATGCCCGCAGCGCTTAGGTGAGACCTGGTCTTCGATGTGAATAGCTGCCACGCCATGCGCCTCGTATTCACGCACCGTGCGCGTGACATTGAGTTCATTGCCGTAGCCGGTATCTGCGTCGGCAATTAGCGGGATGCCAATCGCACGCGCCATCGATGCCGCACTATCGACCATCTCACTCATTGTCAGTAGTCCGAAATCCGGATAGCCCCGGGCTGCAGAGACGCCAGCTCCTGTCATATACACGGCACCGAAACCCGCCTGTTCGATCAGCCGTGCGCCGATCGCATCGTAGGCTCCCGGCGCGACGAGCATACGTGGCGCGGCAAGATGTTGTCGCAGCAATTGAGCAGAGTTCATGATCAATAATCCCATACATGGTGTCGATTAAATGCCAATACCAGATTCCTGGTGGTTCAGTGGTATTTGCAACTAGAACCTGTGTCGCATTCCTATAGCCACGCCGAGCATGTCATTCTTGCCTTGGCCGGGGAAGTAACCGTTCGCGAAACTGATCGCCGAGGTGTCGAAGTTCAGCCCCGAATTCTTGGCGTAGGCGGTGCTCAGGTAGAGATCCGTGCGTTTTGACAGGTTGTAGTCCGCAATGAAGGAAACCTGCCATGGATTCTTCGGATTCTCCCCAGCGAGGCTTTTGATGTCTTCGTAGTAATAGGCCAGAGTCAGCCCCAGTGTGGGTGTCATGTCGTAGCTCACACCCGCCCAGTAGTAGTCGTCTCGCAGCAGCGTGGTGTCGTTGGCCGATCGGCTTCGCCCCCACCGGTAGCCGCCCATGATCTTGGCGCGGCCAGCCGCATAGTTCGCCGCCACGGCAACCTTCTTCGCGTCGCCGGTGGCACCGGTAGCCGTCACCCGTGTCGGGTTGTACTGGTCATAGGCCAGCGCCATGCCGAATGGCCCCCCCGAGTAGCTGAGCGCCGCGCCATAAGCCGTATCCCGGCGGAACTGGCCTGGCACTTCGCCGGCGCCGGTGGCACCGTTGCCAAAGGACCAGTAAGCATTGGCCGTCAGGCCGCCAAACTTGCCCACATATTTGACGGCATTGTCCGATCGATAGCCTGGGCCCAGTTGCGCAACGGCCGGCTCGTACTGGGTGCCATACCGCGCGGGCGAATAGTCGGCCATTGCGTCGAACAGTGTGCTGTACTGACGGCCGAAGGTCAGCCGTCCGATGCCATCCTTCTGCAGGCCGACGAACGCTTGGCGGCCGAACAGCCTCCCACCCTGCCCCTGCCTGCCATCGTCTAGCGCAAATCCGCTCTCCAGCACAAACACCGCTCTCGCACCGCTGCCCAGTTCTTCGGTGCCGCGCAGCCCCCAACGCGAGCCGGACAAGCCGCCGCTCATCATGGCTACCCGGGATTGCGCCGGTCCCGGGAAGCCCGGCTGCGTGGGCTGCACCGCTGAGAGGTGATTCACGTATTCGATATTGGTATCGACCACCCCGTAGAGGGTGACGCCGGATTGCGCTTGAGCGAGACCTGAAAGAGCGCTATAAGTTACAGCAACCGCGAAGCATGTCCGTTTCATCCTGTTGTCTCCACCTGATGTTCTTCTTTGAGTTGGCCGGCCTTGTCTCCAACCTGGTCAGCCGACCAGTTCCCATCCCCGAGCGGCTTCAGATAGAACGGTGGTATCTGAACCTTCGAGGCCGGGATGGGCTGGTGCAGGGCGCAGCGCACCCTCCCACTAGCGAGAATGTCTCGAGCGGGAAAGTGGGGGGTGTGCTGCTTGGCGTCAACGACGCGACCACGCGCTGCGTGAAGCAGTCCTGCCGGTCCGGCCGATCTGCCGGGAGTTCCGGGGGTCGCTTAGTCGAGTGTCATGTGCGAGTCGCGGACAATCTTGCCAAGGCGAGTCTTCTCGCTCTCGATGAATCGCGCAAAGTCTGCAGGCGTGCCGCTTTCCGGCTGGTACCCATTTTTTTCGAGTTGCATCCGGAGTTCTCCATCGTTCTGCAATGCCGCGTGAGTTGCCGTGGCGATGCGCTGTATGACCGGTGCGGGTGTTCCCTTGGGTGCGTAGATGCCCCCCCAGTGCCGCATGCGGATACCCCCAAATCCTTGTTCGGTGGTGGTGAGGACCTCCGGCAGCGATATCGAGCGCTTGTCTTCGGCGACGGCAAGCGCCCTAACCCTGCCGCCACGTACATAGCCCATCACGCCGACCGGCGCTTCGGACGCGAGGTCGATCTGGCCGCCGATCACGGCACTGAGCGATTCTCCGCCGCTCTTATAGTGGATCACGGCCACCGGCACCCCCAAGGTCTTCCCAACCATCTCCGCGACGAAATGCCCCGTACTGCCTGCGCCAGCGGTACCGAACGTTACCCTGCCCTTCGCCTTGCCATAGGCCTGCAGCGACTTAAGGTCTGTGAACGGTGCGGTTGGCGCGGTAATCAGCACGGATGGCGCTGAGTTGGTGATGGCCACCGGGACCAGATCGTCCTCGGCGTAGGGCATCTTCGTCCTCAGGAGTCCATTGGCAATCGCCCCGTTGCCGGCCACGAGAAGGGTGTAACCATCCGCCTGGCTCTTCGCCACATACTCGGAACCAATCAGGCCACCGGCTCCAGGCTTGTTATCAACGATCACCGACTGCCCGAACTGCTTGGCCAGGGCCTGCGCGATCAGCCGTGCGACGGTATCGCCTGGTCCCCCCGCCGAGAACGGCACCACCAGCCGGACAGGCTTGCCCGGCCATGGCGCGGGCGCGGCGGGTACCTGGCCGGGCACGATGACTGTCGCCGCGACCGCCAGGGTTCCCAACCGCAACAGCGCCTTTCTTCGAGTTGGCTCCACCATCATTTTCGTCTCCTATAATTATGGTTTGCCCGCCGTCAGGCGAACGGGCTTTTTACCGGTGCGGCAAGTAGCGCGAGCCATTCGCGCACGTCGTCAAGCGCTTCGAGGTTGCGTGTCATGTTTTCGATGGCGGCCTGGCGCTGCGGGTCGATCAGGCCGAACGTCAGGGCCCGGTATTTTTCTGCCACCTGCTCACTCGACTGCGGCGTTTCGATGGCACGCGATGCCTGGCGGTTGGCTTCGATGCGTTGACCATCGGTGAATGTCACCGCCAGCCGTACGCGGAAATTGCCGTGTCGGCCGCCCGCGTCGAACTCCGGGTCATGCCTGACTTCGATACGGGGTAGCAAGGCCCAGACGTCATCACTGTCGATCCGGGACGGCGCGAACTGCGGGACGAGCGCAGCGCCATCCAGAACAGCAACGGCGAGTGCATAGCCGATGTTCATCTGCGCGCCGATTGGCGTGAACGGCCGCTGCGGAACCCACCATCCGTGGTGATATACGCCATGAGCGACGTCGACCTCGATGCGGCTAATCTCGTCGGCGCGCAGCTTTCGCTGGGCATCGACATCGAACAGCGCGTCCAGCGGTGAATGAATGCCGCCCATGGCGGCATAGGGCTTGATTACGATCCGCTCTACCTCCCATCGCTCGCCAAGTCCGTTCGTGATCTGGCTTGCGTCGGGGTTATGCCCTTCCCCAAAGGTCGAAAGGAAGCCACCGTAGTCGCGCTCGAACACCCGCTTTATGCCGGAATAACCGCCTGCCGCCAGCATGGCCGCGTACATACCATTGCGCGCGGAGAATCCGTGGTGCATGCGTTTGCACATCGCCTCGTACTGGGCGGCCATCAGGCCTGCCGACTGGGTGCCGGCCAGGCCGAGTGCGTCCTCGAAGCGCGAGGCGTCCAGTCCGAGCAGCTTACCTACCGCGGCGGCTGCCGCGTGGGTGCCGAACACCGCCCCCGAATGCCAACCGCGTGAAAGCATCTGGACCCCATGCAGCGCCATGCCCACACGCGGACCCACCTCGTAGCCCGCCATCGCCGCTTCAAGGAACTGGCGACCGGTCACGCGCCTCTCACCCTGGGCCGCAGCCCATAGCGCTGGCAGCACTAGCGACGCACTGTGCAGGGGCCCCAGGGGGTGGAAGTCATCCAGCTCGAAGCCCTGGATAAACGTGCCGTTGAGCAAGGCCGCCCCCGGCGCGCTGGTGGTCTCGCCCCAGCCGACGATGGTGCGATCGCCCTTGCCTTCGGTTTTCCTGACGATTTCCACCGCAGTCTGCGACCAAGGCAGTTGCGCACCGACAATGGCGCAGGCGATGCCGTCGAGCGTCAGCACCTTGGCACGCTCGCGCGCGGCAGCGCTCGCCTGCTCAAGCCGGAAGTCGGCCAGCCAGCAGGCCAGCTTCCCGGTGGCGCCATTCGGATCGGTAGGGAGGAGTGAACTGTGGTCATGCTCGGACATATTCGATGAACTCTCTCTGATTGGTTGGGAATTCGCAGGTGGTTATTCGGTGGCCGGCCTGCACTCGGCGGGCTATCGCGGTCGGCGCGAGCTCGCGGGGATCTCTGAGCAAGGAAGTTATTTCCCCGCCTCCGGCGAGACGGTCCAGGCCCAGGGGCGGCGTGTCCTGTCCTCCACCTGCCACTGCCGAATGACGAAGTCATCCTTGAGTGTCAGCCCGATGTCATCGAGACCTTCGAGCAGTGCCTGCCTGCGAAGCGGATCGATCTCAAACGAAATCATCGTGCCATCTGGGGCGGTCACCGTGGCTGCGACGAGATCAATCCGCACTGGCGCTCCATTCTTGCACTGCATGGCCAGCGCCTCCACCGTGACCAGCGGAAGCTCCACGGGCAAAAGGCCGTTCTGAAAGCAGTTGCTATAGAAGATGTCGCCAAAGCTTGGCGCGATCACGCAACGCACACCCATGCCCATCAACGCAACGACCGCCGCTTCACGTGACGACCCACAGCCGAAATTGCTTCCCGCCAATAGCACCGGCGCCTTGCGAAACCTCGGACGATTGAGTACGAAATCCTCGTCTTCGCTGCCATCCGGGCGGAAGCGCAACGCTTCGAGGGCATAGTCGCCAAGTTGCCTGGATGGCAGGCTGGTCAGGCGTTCAATGCGGATGATGACGTCGGTATCGATATTGGCCCGCATCAGCGGTGCGGCCGCGCCGACTACCAGGGTGAAAGGTTGCATGGCTATCCAAGTCTCCGCACGTCGATGATCCGGCCGGTGACCGCTGCCGCCGCGGCCATCGCTGGGCTTGCCAGATGGGTGCGCGCATCCGGCCCTTGCCTGCCGACGAAGTTTCGGTTCGATGTCGATACGCAGCGCTGCCCCGGCGGTATCTGCTCACCATTGGCGGCAACGCACATGCTGCAGCCGGGCTCACGCCAGCGGAAACCTGCGGTTTCAAATATCTCGCGCAACCCTTCCACTTCGGCGGCGCGGCTGACGTTCTCCGAGCCGGGCACCACCCAGGCGTTGACGCCTGGAGCCACGTGCCTACCCTTGGCCACCGCGGCTGCCGCGCGGAGGTCGGACAAGCGTGAATTCGCGCAGGATCCGATGAACACCCAATCGATGGGCGTGCCCGCGATGGGCGCATCAGCCTGTAGACCCATGTAGCGCAGCGCTGCGGCGATGGCATCGCGTCCGACTTTCTCGCCGCTGCTGGCGGGCGTCGGGATAAGGCCGTCGACAGGGATGGCGTGCTCGGGGCTTGTGCCCCAGGTGATGGTCGGCGCGACGACCGAGGCATCGATCTGCTCTTCCCGGTCAAATTGCGCGCCCTCGTCGGTGGCGAGCGTGCGCCAGTAGGCTGCGGCTTGTTCGAACAGGCCGCCCGTCGGCGCATAGAGGCGACCGCGCACCCACTCGATTGTCTTCTCGTCGGGCGCCACCATCCCATAGCGCGCGCCAAGCTCTACACTGAGGTTGCACAGAGTCAGCCGGGCCTCGATGTCGAGTTGGCGGATGGTTGGTCCGTCGAACTCGATCGCGTGGCCAACGCCGGCTGCTGTGCCAAGCCGGCCTATGATGTGGAGAATCAGGTCCTTGGCGGTTACCCCTTGGGGCAGTTCGCCCGCGCACCAGATGCGCATCCGTTTCGGTTTCTGCTGGCGCAGCGTCTGGGTGGCGAGCGCATGCGTGCTCTCGGAAGAACCGACACCAAACGCCATCGCGCCCAGGCCGCCATTGGTGCAGGTGTGGCTATCGCCGCAAATCACCGTTAGCCCCGGCAGCACGATGCCCAGTTCGGGAGCCATCACATGCACAATGCCCTGACCGGGTTGCCCGAGATCGAACAGCCGGACGCCCGCCTTCTCGGCTTCCTTGCGCAGCGCCGACCATAGCCGGCCGCCCGGGCCGAAGGTATGGCCATCTCGCCCAGGTTGACTCGATACCGCATGGTCCGGTGTAGCGAACGCCAAGGCCGGATCGTGCAGTGACAGCCCTCGCGAGGCGACCTCCGACAGTGCCGGGGGGCCGGAGAGGTCATGTAGCACGTGCCGGTCAATGTGTAGCAGTGCCCAACCGTCGCCCAGGTCGCGCACCACGTGTGCGTCCCATAGCTTGTCGAAGAGAGTGCGACTTGCCATTCACGCCCCCTTGATAGCCTGCCGGATCGACCCGGGGCTCATTATTGCGGAAGCATCGCTTCCCATCCGCAAGACATCCTTGCCGCCAGCCCCAATGCCAGGATGGCCCCAGCCCGCTCTCGCTTGCCCGCCGGAAATGCAAGAAATGCATGGCACTGGCGAACGGAAGGTCTTCAGTAAATTCATCAGCACCCCAAAAAGTTGTATAGAGTATTGTACAACTAGCCATGTGTGTCAAGGTGATGTATCCTTTATCGATGACGACCAATATTGCTCCGCAAGGCACCCTGCGCACCACGGGGATCGCGCGCCACCGCCAGATCTTCCTGGTGCTGAGGGATGGGATTACACAAGGCGCCTATCAACCTGGCAGTGCGTTGCCCAACGAGGAAGCTCTCGTCAAACTGTTCGGGGTGGCTCGGGCCACCGTCCGTCGAGCACTGGCAGACCTTGAGTCAGAGGGTTTGGTACAGCGCCGCCACGGAAGCGGCACGTATGTGCGTGGCGATCAGTTGCCCACAGCAGGCACACCAACGCTGTCTTACATTGACGAGTTGAAGATGACTGCTCAAGCGACGCAAGTGCGCGTGGTATCTGTAGAGACCCGGATTCCGCCCCTTCGCGTCTCCGCGGCGCTGAAGCAGCCAGGTGAAGAGCCAGCCGTTTGTGCGATCCGCTTGCGGGTTGCGGGAGACACGCCGCTGATGCTGACAGAGGCCTGGACGCCGCAGTCGATCACCAATCAAATTACCGAAGCCGCACTCAAGAGGCGCGCGATGTACGAACTTCTGTTAGACCAAGGCGTGGAGTTTGGGCGCGTTGTCCAGCAGATCAGCGCCGAATCGGCTGATCCCATCAAAGCGAAGCTGCTCCAGTGCGAGGTCGGTACCGCGCTCATCCGGCTCACGCGATTACTACACGACCGCTCTGGACGGCCCGTTCAGCTGCTAACAGCGCACCTTACGCCGCAGCATAGCCAGATCCTTATGGATATTCCGGCTGAGGCAATCAACACTTTGAGCGGCGGACATATCGCTCACGACCCAACGCTGTTGGCTACACGCACACAGAGGAAGCGGTAGTCACGGTTCCTCTAAGACGTCGGTCCCGCAGAATCCCATGAAGCCTTGCCATGCAAGGGATAGAGGTATCTGTTAGGGCCGTGGAACTCCCGGAATCGATTTCACCTGATTCACCTTCCGGGAGTTTTCAAGGCCAATCGGCGGGCACACCGGACTTCTTTTCCTAGCGCAGCGCGGCCTGCGCCGATGCCCGCGGCCGTGCGGAGGCGATCAGCAGTGCGGCGGTGGCAACGAAGGCCGGCAGCGAGAGCAGGCCGAAGATCTTGCCGAAGCTCCAGCCCATGCCCAGGATCTGTGCGCCCAGCAGCGCGCCGGCGATGCCGCCGAAGCGGCCGATGCCCAGCATCCACGCCACGCCGGTGGCGCGGCATTGCGTGGGATAGAAGCCGGCGGCCAGCGTGGGCATGGAAGACTGCGCGCCATTCATGCACGTGCCTGCGGCGAACACCAGCAGGCCCAGCAGGAAGATGTCGCCGGTGCCGTGGCCGACGGCGTAGACCAGCGCGCCCGTCAGCGCATAGGTTGCCGCCACGATGCGCCACGGATGGCCGCGGTCCATCAGCCAGCCCACCGTCAAGGTGCCGATGCCGCCGCCGAGCGGGAACAGCGCGGTGATCATGGCGGCCTTCTCGATCGGGAAACCCGCGTCGGCAAACAGCGTCGGCAGCCAGCTGGTCAGCAGGTAGAAAATCAGCAGGCCCATGAAGTAGGTGGTCCACAGCAGCACGGTGCCCGAGAGGAACTGCGGCATCAGGATGGCGCGCAGCGAGGATGCCGCTGCCGGCGCGGCGGTGCCCGCCGGGACGTTCTCCTGCACGTGGAAGCGCTCGTCGCCACGCAGCACGCCCGGGCGGATCTTCGACAGGGCGGCGGCGATGCGCGCGGCCGGCGCCTTGCGTGCCACCATGAAACGGACCGATTCGGGCAGGCAGAACACCAGCAGTACCGCCAGCAGCAGCGGCGCGATGCCGCCCGCCAGCAGGACCGAATGCCAGCCGTGGTGCGGAATCAGCCAGGCCGCGATAAAGCCGCCGGCCGACGAGCCCAGCGTGAAACCGCAGAACATGGCGTTGACCGTCAGGGAGCGGCGCCGGGCGGGTGCGTACTCCGACATCAGCGTGACCGCATTGGGCATGGCCGCGCCGAGGCCAAGTCCGGTCAGGAAGCGCAGGGCGGTGAGCGCTTCGAGCGAGCTCGCAAAGGCCGACGCCACGCTCCACGCGCCGAAGCAAAGCACCGAGCCCACCAGCACGCGCTTGCGGCCGAAGCGGTCGGCCAGCGGCCCCGCCACCAGGGCGCCCGCGGCCAGGCCGAACAGGGCCGCGCTCATCACCGGGCCGAGATGGGCGCGGCTGACGCCCCATTCCTTGGCCAGCACCGGCGCGATAAAGCCGATCGCCGCGGTATCGAAACCATCGGCCGCCACGATCAGGAAGCACAGGATCAGGATGATCCACTGGAAGCGCGAGAAGGGTTGGTTGTCGATGAACTGCTGGACATCGATGCTGGCGCCAGGCTGGCGCGCGCGATTGCGGTCTGCGGCCCGGTGGCCGCTGTCGGGGGGCGTCATGGTACGGGTCTCCTGCTGTGCCGCTCGTTGGCGGCGGGTTTGTTCCCATGTCTCGCGGAATCCGCGCGAGCCCGGCTCGCGCGCCGCCTTCAGTAAGGCAGGCCGACGTAGTTCTCGGCCAGCGACATGCAGGCCGCCGGCGAGCCGGTGAGATAGTCCAGTTCGGCTTGCTGGATGCGCAAGGCGAAATCGTCGGCATCGGGAAAGCGGTGCAGCAGCGATGTCATCCACCACGAGAAGCGCTCCGCCTTCCATACCCGGCGCAGGCATTTCTGCGAGTACGTGTCGAGCTCGGCGGTGTCGTCGTGCTGATAGCGCGCAATCAGGCCATCGGCCAGGTAGAGCACGTCGCTGGCCGCGAGGTTCAGGCCCTTGGCGCCGGTAGGCGGCACGATATGCGCGGCGTCGCCCGCCAGGAACAGGTTGCCGAAGCGCATCGGCTCGCACACGAAGCTGCGCAGCGGAGCGATGCTCTTCTCGATGCTCGCGCCGGTCACCAGCGCCTCGGCGGCGGGCGCGTCGAGACGGCTGCGCAGTTCATCCCAGAAGCGCTGATCGGACCAGTCCTCAACCCGCTCGTCGGCGCTTACCTGCACGTAGTAGCGGCTGCGCGTGAGGGAGCGCATGCTGCACAGGGCAAAGCCGCGATCGTGGCTGGCATAGATCAGTTCGTCCGCCACCGGCGGCGTGTCGGAGAGCACGCCGAGCCAGCCGAAGGGATAGACGCGCTCGAAGATGCGCTTCGACGAGTCGGGCACGCTGCGCCGCGTGACGCCGTGGAAGCCGTCGCAGCCCGCGATGAAATCGCAGCGCAGCTCGTGAAGCTGTCCGTCCTTGCGATAGCGCACCACGGGCGCGGCCGTGTCGAAGTCGTGCACGCTTACGTCCTGCGCGTCGTAGATGGTGCGGGCGCCGCAGCCCTCGCGCGCGGCCATCAGGTCGCGTGTCACTTCGGTCTGGCCGTAGACCGTGACGGAGCGCCCGATCAGCGCCTGGAAGTCGATGCGGTGGCGCTGGCCGCCGAAGGACAGTTCGATGCCGTGGTGGACCAGGCCATCGTGATGCAGGCGCTCGGCCACGCCGGCGCGTTCGAGCGCATCGGCGGTCACGCTCTCGAGTATGCCGGCGCGGATGCGGCCAAGGATGTAGTCGGGGCTGCGTTGTTCGACGATGACCGCGTCAATGCCGGCCTTGGCCAGCAACTGCCCGAGCAGCAAGCCCGAGGGGCCTGCGCCGATGATGGCGACTTGTGTGCGCATTGCGTGTCTCCTGGTGCGGGGGTCGGATTGTTGTTGGACGTAACAATAGCGGCGCCAGGGGAAGCAGGGAATAGACGGAACGAACCATCAACAGGACAAAACGAACATTGCTTCATTCGCCATGCCGGAATGGGGTGATCTATCCATTCTCGGGAAAACCCTAGGTATTGCGGGAAAATAACGCTGAAAAAGAGCGGCTTCGGTGTGCCGTGCGAGACATTCCGGTGTACGTGGCAGGCAAGACGACCTTCATATTCCAAACATGGCGAAAGCCTGCGGGAAAACCGGTGGAGCGGCTGTTGCGCTGCGTTTCAACGCACCAGCCGCTGCTCCTTGCGGCAAGCCTTGCAGATATGTTCGAGGCCATCCTGGCGCCGCGCATCGCGCGCGAAGAATTCACTGTCGGCTGGCCAGTATTCGCCGCAGTGCCGGCAGCGTTTCAGCAGGCCGATATCGGACATCAGCATGTCGCAGGCGGTTGCCTGGGGGACGGCATGGCAAGCCGGAGCCGCGCATGGCGTGGCCGTATCGCGCATGACGCGGGCGGTGAGCGAGGACTCGGGGGGGCGCGGCAGCGCGGCGCGATCGTACATGGTCTCTCCTTGCCTGGCGGAAATGGGCCGGCGACGGTCAGGGATGAAGGCGCTTCGCGCTAGGGTTGAAATACACCGTTACCAAATGAAGCGCGGATGCGGGCCGGGTTGCATGAACGGGCCGCGGTGCATTGCTGGCGCGGCTCACCGGGAAAGCGGGCCGGAGCATGCCATCACCAGCCACCCGGCCGCGGCGCAGGCGCCTATCCAGCTGCACAGCACCAGCACGATGGTGGCCCACTTCATTGCAGCCGTTGCCGGGGGGCGGCGGACGGTCCCCGCGCCGCGCGGCCCGCGGCGTATGCGTCGGAGCGGGGCAGTGGCGTGGATAGGCGGGAGGATTTCGGCAGGACATGGCGCATTCGGGCTTTCCTCGGCATGGCAGGACATGGTTTGACAAGGGGGCAGCTTAGCTATCCAGAGGTGTGGCCGTATGTCCGGGTTGTAAGAAAATGTGCACGCTGTAATGTGCGCCGGACCAGGTATTGCTATTGCCCATGGTCGCCTGCCGGGTTGTCCAGCGCCGGTCCCGTCGCACCTTAAGGATGTTTCCGGGAGTGAAGCAGAAATTTCTCCTAGCCCGCCCGGTGGTGCATCCGCCAAACTGCCAGTTCGAGAGGGCGCTGCGGCACTGCTTCTGCCGGTCCCGTCTTTTTCCTGCATCCTGCAGCGCGTTGCCGCGCTGGGGACTTTCAAAAAGGCTTACATGCACCAGCCTGGGGAGGAGCAGCCGCTGTCCGTGGTGGCTGTCGACGATCATCCGTTCATCGTCGAGTCGATTCGCGTCAATCTGCAGCGGCACGGCCGCTATGCGCTGGTAGCGGAGGCCGGCGACGGGGTGGAGGGTTTGCGCGTCCTGCGGCAATTGCGTCCCGCGCTGGCCGTGGTGGACATCAACCTGCCGGGCCTGGACGGCCTGGAAGTCGTGCGGCGGGTGTGCGCGCTGGAGCAGCCGACACGGATCGTCGTGTTCTCGGGCGGCGATCCCGGGCGCGATGCGCAACTGGCGCGCTGGGCGGGCGCGAGCGCCTATGTGAACAAGTCCCACCCCTTCCATTTGCTGGCGGCCGCTCTCGATATGGTGAATCAGGGCTATGCGGCCTTTCCCGATGCCGTGAGCAACGCGTGTGTCCAGGGCGAAGCCGGCGGCGGGATGGCGCGGCTGACACCGTGCGAGTTGCGCATGTTCCAGCTGCTCTCGGACGGGCTCGGCGATCTCGAGATCGCAACGCGGCTGGGCATTTCCGCGAAGACCGTGGCCACGCTCAAGCAGAGGGCCGCCAGGAAACTGGACAGCCAGAACGATCCGGGGCAGGTGCCGCCGGACCACTGAGGCCGGGCGGGGCAGTACGCATTCGGGCATGCATGTGTTGCCGGCCTACGCGCCCTCGCACGGTATGCACGCAGGTCCGCGAGCCTGCCTATAATGCCGGATCCCACCTCCAGCCCGCCGCATGCGGCGCCACGGCTTGCCATGACGATCCTGCTCGATGCCCGCATTGCGCGCACCCTCGATGCCCTGACTGAACGCCTGACTGCCATGCCGGGCTCGCGTGTGGAAGCATGGGTGTTCGAGGATGCCGACGCGCGCCGCGCTGCCGCGCTGCGCCTGGCCGACGCCGGCGTGACGGCGGTGATCCGCAGCGCATACAAGCCGTTGCTCCATTTCTTTCTCGACGAGCTTGGCCTTGACGGCGACGGTACCGGCATCGCGGGCGTGCGCCGGATCGCCGTGCGAACGCCTGCTGCAGGCACCCGCGCGCAGGCGCAGCGGTTCCGCCTGGAAACCTACCCGCTGGCCGGGATGCTGCCTGAAGGCCGGCTCAGCCTGGACCAGGGCGATGCCGACGGGCACTATAGCGTCGAGCTGGATGGCGCCGTCCATCGTGTCTTCGTGCCGCTCGCGGCGTCGGGCGCGCCGTGCGGGTGGTTGCGGCTCTGGCAGGGCGACATCTGTCTCGAGGACGGCCCGCTGGCCACCGAATTCGAGCTTGGATTCGCGGCCGCCATGGCGGCCATCCGCAACCATGGCTGGAGCCGGCAGGCCCCCTATTTCGACGTCCTGCGCATTGCCATCGACACGGGGGGCATCGAGCGAGCGCTGTCCTACCAGGACGAGTGCATCAGTACCCGCGAAGCCCTGCACGAGGATCTCTATTTTTCGGTGCTGGAATTCTTCCAGGACCGTGCCGGCCTGCCGCGCGGCGATCGCACCTTGCAGCCCGGGCAGATCGTGCCCGACATCCGCCCGTGCGACGGCGCTACACGGATACGGGTGGAACTGCTGCCGCATCCTCGCGCGGCGGCAGCCGCGGACGACACGGCCACCACCGCGCTGCGCGCCGACGCGCTGGCCGTATTGCCGCGCCCGCTGACGCCGGACGAAGCGGCCCTCGCCATGCATGCGCTGGGCGGCAAGCGTTTCCAGGCGAATTCAACGCAGGGGCGCCTGGTTCACGGCACCTGCATCGAAGGTGCGCTGCCGGGACTCGTGATCTCGGCTGGCCAGCACGCCAACGAGAGCTCCGGCGTGGTGGGTGCGCTGCGCGCGGCGCATGCGCTTGCATTGCACCCGGGGGCGCACTTCGCGCTGGTCGCGATGGAAAACCCCGATGGCGCAGCCTTGCATGCCCGCTTGCGCGAGGACAACCCCCGCCATATGTCGCACGCCGCCCGCTACACGGCATTGGGCGACGATCTCGAGGCGCGCATGGCACCGCCGTTTGGCGAGAAGGCGGCGCGCCTCGAAGCCATCGCGCGTACCGGCGCGGGACTGCACCTCAGCCTGCATGGCTATCCGGCCCACGAATGGACGCGGCCGCTCACCGGCTATGTGCCGCCGGGTTTCGAGAACTGGACCCTTCCCAAGGGATTCTTCCTGATCCTGCGGCACCATGCCGGACGCAATGGCATGGCCTTCATGCATGCGCTGACGGCGCAGCTCGCGGCCTCGCCGGAACTGGCCGCCTTCAACGCCCGGCAACTCGCCACCTGGGGCCGGCACGCCGGCGAGGTGCCGTTTCCCGTACTCAACGGCATTCCCTGCATGATCGTGGAAGATCACCGCTCCACGGTGCCCTTCACGCTGGTTACCGAATTTCCGGACCAGACGATCTACGGCGATGCCTTCCGGCTGGCCCATACGACGCAGATGCGCGCGGTGCTGGGTGCGGCGGAACTGTACTGGGCGGGCCTGCTCGACTAAGCCGGGGAACCGCGCCAGGGGCACGTGGCTTGCGGGGCCGCCGGGCGCCCGGGGGCATCGGCGATGCGGCGGGCTGGATGCGCGCGCTTCCCCCCAGGGGGCAGCGCGGCATGCCGGGGGAGTCAGTGGACAGTGCGCGTTGCCTTGGCGTTGGGCTCCCTGGCCGCCGTACCTTCGACGGCCGCGCTTTCCTCCTGTTCGATCAAGGAGCCCGCGAGGCTGAGCGCAGCCTGCATCTCTTCGCGCGACAGGCCGGACGATAGCGCGAGCCTCACGGCAAGGGACGCCAGTCGTGCGACTTCATAACTCGGGATTGCCATCTCAACTCCTAGGATCAAGGCCATGCCGGCAGAATCGGCGGCGGCGGACGCCTTCCCGCGTCCGCGCCAGTCAGTCTTCAGTATGGTTCACCGCGCGGCTCGTTGCCCAGGGAGAATCTCGCGGTGCCGTGCCGTGCCGTGCCGTGCCGTCTCAGGCAGGCAGGAAGCCTTCCACGGTGAGATAGCGCTCGCCGGTGTCGTAGTTGAAGCCCAGCACCCGGGCGCCAGCCGGCAGGCCGGGCAGCTTCTGGGCGATCGCGGCGAGGGTGGCGCCGGACGAGATGCCCACCAGCATGCCTTCCTCGCGCGCGGCGCGGCGGGCCATCTCGCGGGCCGGTTCGGCGTCGACCTGGATCACACCGTCCAGCAGCTCGGTGTCGAGGTTCCTCGGGATAAAGCCGGCACCGATGCCCTGGATCGGGTGGGGCGCGGGTGCGCCGCCGGAGATGACCGGCGAGGCCACGGGCTCCACCGCGAACACCTTCAGTTCCGGCCACCTGGCTTTCAGCACGCGCGCGCAGCCGCTGATATGGCCGCCCGTGCCCACGCCGGTCACCAGCACATCGATGCCCTGCGGGAAGTCCGCCAGGATCTCCTGCGCGGTGGTCCTGGTATGGACCTCGATATTGGCGGGATTCTCGAACTGCTGCGGCATCCAGGCGCCCGGCGTGGCCGCCACCAGTTCCTCGGCACGGGCGATGGCGCCCTTCATGCCCTTTTCGCGCGGGGTCAGGTCGAAGGTGGCGCCGTAGGCCAGCATCAGGCGGCGGCGTTCCACCGACATGCTGTCCGGCATCACCAGCACCAGCTTGTAGCCTTTCACCGCGGCAACCATGGCCAGGCCGATGCCGGTATTGCCCGAGGTCGGCTCGATGATGGTGCCACCGGGCTTGAGCACGCCGGACTGTTCCGCGGCTTCGATCATCGACAGCGCGATGCGATCCTTGATGGAGCCGCCGGGATTGGAACGCTCTGACTTGATCCAGACCTCATGGGTATCGCCAAAGAGCCGCTGGACACGGATATGCGGCGTATTGCCAATGGTTTGCAGGATGTTGTCGGCCTTCATCTAGAGTCTCCGGGGATGGGTTGGAACCGGGCCCGCAGGCGGGTCCGGACAAGCATGCAGAGGAGGATTCTAGCCGGCTGCCGTTTGCGGCATGTGATTTCGGTGCCATGGCGCCCGCTTCCAGCACCAATGTATGATCCGCAACATTTCCGAACGCGGCGCGCGACCGGAATCTTGCCGGTGCGGATTGCCGTAGTGCACTTCTTTGTTTGAGAAAATTCTATACAGCGGCCGGCCGGAATCCCCAATCTTCACAGTGCGTGACAATTGTTGACATTACGTATGCGTCACATGGCCTAGCATTAGTTTCCTTGCCGGGGCAGGATGCGAACCGTTGTATTGCTGCGTTCGGGCACAATGGCGCCATGGGCCGGACCGTTATCGTGATATTTTTTCCGATCCGAAAAACGATAAAAGTGCTAAAAGTGCCGAGGCAGTAGAATTGCGTTCCGGCGCTCGCCTGGCGATGGCCTGACGATGGCCGGGGGGCGGTTGCAAAACCTGCATGGCATTGCCCGCGCACCCTGTCCGGCGAGCGTCGTCGGCGGCGCTTTGCAAGCGCGCGGAAGCGGATCGGAACCAGCGCATCCCCGCTTGGCCGGCAACGGTTACGCCGTCATGCCGGCGCGCCGGTCGGTGCTCCTAGTCCGAAATGCTTATAGGCATGATCGCGTGCATGCCTCAAAATCTCCGTTGCAGTGCTTGAATAAGCACTTCAAGTTTGGCCTGCGAAGGGACTACCGGGAATTCCCGGTAGCGCGGGAAGTCTGGAAGGGATAGCTACACCCGGATGCATCGGCTGGCGGCACCACGCATGACAAGGCGTGGGCAAGCTAAGCGACGGATCCGGGGCAGTGCATAAGAATTGAAGAAAAAAGGGGCTCAGCAAGTGAAATGGTTGCAATTGGACGGCGTCATGCGCCGCGTGGCCGGTTTGGGGCAAGCCAGGCGCGGCACGCCGACGGCCAGGGCGTGGAGTGGCGTCCTGCTGGCCGCAATCGCTGTCTGGCTGTGCCCGGCGCAGGCCCAGACGGCGCAGCTGGAGCGGCCGGCTGCAGCCCGGGCTCCCAATATTGCCTTCCACTACGGCAGCAAGCCGCCGGTGGACGCTCTCCAGGCCTTCGATATCGCGGTGGTCGAGCCGGACAGCGGCTTCGACCCGCGGCGCGTGGCCACCCCCGATACGCAGTGGTTCGCCTATGTCAGCATTGGCGAAGTCGCGCCGTCGCGCGCTTACCTGAAGGACATTCCCAAAGCGTGGCTGACTGGCAATAACGATGCCTGGGGGGCCCGTGTGGTCGACCAGGCCGCCGAGGGCTGGCCGGCTTTCTACGTGGACAAGGTCATCGCGCCGTTGTGGGAGCGCGGTTATCGCGGCTTCTTCCTCGATACGCTCGATTCCTACCAGCTCGTGGCCAGGACCGATGCCGCGCGCGCCAGCCAGGAAGCCGGCATGGTGGCGGTGATCCGCGCCATCAAGGCGCGCTATCCCGAGGCCAGGCTGATCTTCAACCGCGGCTTCGAGATCCTGCCGCAGGTCAACCAGCTGGCCTATGCGGTGGCCTTCGAGTCGCTCTACCGGGGCTGGGACCAGGCCGGCAAGCGCTTTACCGAGGTGAGCGAGGCGGATCGCAACTGGCTGCTTGGCCAGGTGCGCACGATCCGCGAGCAATACCGCCTGCCGGTGATCTCGATCGACTACTGCCCGCCCGCCGACCGCCAGTGCGCGCGCGATACCGCGGCGCGGATCCGCGCGCAGGGCATCATCCCCTATGTGGCCGACCCCGGCCTGCAGACGGTCGGCATCGGCAGCATCGAGGTGATGCCGCGCCGCGTGCTGGTCGTGCAGGACCG
>NZ_JBYOJU010000077.1:0-28120 GCF_057798855.1 Cupriavidus sp. 96C5-1
GTGGGCGCGGTGGCTCCAGATTGGGGGCGCTCGCCTCAAGCCGGGGCCACCGCGCCCACGACGAAACCGGCAAGGATCGGGAGACAGTGGCCATCCGTGCCGGTAACGGCAGATGCGTGAACCACCACGGGCCATTGCCATCAGGGGCACTACAATAAAACCAATGCCATCCGCAGCGGCAATGCCGCTCGTGCCGGCAGCGCCAGCAGTTCATTAGAACCGCCGCGCCCACCACGAATCCGCAACGTCCCCGAGCCCGACAAGCCAGCCCCCCTGCAAGGGGTCGCTTTCTTTTGGTTACTTTTCTTTACGAGTAAAGAAAAGTGACACCTCCATGTGCCCGAGGGCCCGACACCACTCCGCCTTTAGGCCCTGCAGACCCAAATCAGACCAAAAATAAACCAGAAAAATCTAAAAAATCCACTGCCAAAAATGGAAATGATTATAAGAATAAATCAAACATTCATCTTCCGATTGCGGCCAATGAATAAAAAACTCGCTTGCCCATTCATGCATCTGCCGTTACCAGTTCAGATGACCACTCGATCATGAACGGCACCGGTTTCGTCGTGGGCGCGGTGGCCCCGGATCTGGAAGCGCTCAGGCTTTAGGCTGCGGCTCTCGCAGGTCGCTGGCGCTGTGCGGGGTGCCTCCCTTACGCCCGCCGGTTCACCAATACGATCCCGGCCAATACCAGTACCGCCGCTAGCGCGAATCGCATGCCGACAGCATCGTGCATCAGCACTACACCAAACGCTACGCCGAACAGCGGCGTCAGGAAGGAGAATACCGACAGCCGCGAGGCCAGGTATTGGCGCAGCAGCCAGAACCAGGTCAGGTAGCTGGCGAAGGCGATCAGCACCGACTGGTAGAACAGGCTCGCCAGCACCAGCCCACCGACCTGCGCATGCAGGTGCTGGCCGGCGGAGAGCGCCATCGCCAGCAGCATCACCGCCGATACCGCCAGCTGGTAGAGCAGTGTCTTGCTGGGCGGCGCCGAGGCCAGCGGGCTGGCGCGTACCACTACCGTGGTGGCGGCCCACAGGAATCCGGCCAGGATGCCCAGCGCATCGCCCGCCAGGGTGCTGCCGCCATGCGCGGCCGGTGCCGCCATGCCGTCGGCAAAGGCCAGCGCCATGCCGCAGAACGCCAGTCCCACGCCCAGCCATTGCCCGCTGCGCAGCCGCTCGCCCGGTACCGTCAGGTGCAGCCCGAGCGCGGTGAAGATCGGCGCGGTGTAGAGAAACACCGCCATGCGCGAGGCCGTGGTGTGGCCGAGGCCAACGAAGATGCAGAAGAACTCGGCACCGAACAGCAACCCGGCCACCAGTCCGGCCCCCAGCGTGCCGTCGCGCTGCCACAGCGGCGTGCGCCGCCAGGCTGCGAAGCCGAATACCAGCAGGGCCGCCACCGCGGAGCGTACGCCGGCCTGCAGTACCGCGCCCATCAAGGGCGCGGTCGCCTTGATGACCACCTGCTGCAATCCCCACGCCAGGCACAGCACCACCATCAAGGCGATGGCGGTGCCGTCGAGCGGGCGGCGGGCAAGCCCTTGCGCGCTCACGTTACGGACGGCTGGCGTCGCGGGTGGTGTTGCGCTCGATCAGTTCGATCTTGTAGCCGTCCGGGTCTTCGACGAACGCGATCACCGTGGTGCCGCCCTTGACCGGGCCGGCCTCGCGCACCACATTGCCGCCGGCGTTGCGGATGCGCTCGCAGGCGGCGGCGGCGTCGTCGGTCTCCAGCGCGATATGGCCGTAGGCGGTGCCCATCTCGTATTTTTCCACGCCGTAGTTGTAGGTCAGTTCCAGCACGGCGGTCTCGGATTCCGGGCCGTAGCCGACGAAGGCGAGGCGGTACTTGTATTCGGTGTTGTCGCTCTCGCGCAGCAACTGCATGCCGAGGATGCGGGTGTAGAAGTCGATCGAGCGCTGGAGGTCGCCGACGCGGAGCATGGTGTGGAGGAGTCGCATGATGGGGAGCCCTGCTTGTTTTTGGTCGAGGAACTATTTTAGACGGGATGGGGAAAGTGGGCTTGCGGCTGTGCCAGCCGGCACCGTTCCCATTTGAAATCAACGGCCTGGCATTGCAACCGGGCCACCGCCGCCCTGGCTAGAACGTCGGCAGCAATTCCGGCGGATGCGCCCGCAACTGCGCCCTGGCGTCCCGAAACTCGGGAAAGATCGAAGCCACGGTATCCCAGAAGCGCGGGCTGTGATTCATCTCCTTGAGATGCGCCAGCTCGTGCGCGGCCACATAGTCGATCATCGACAAGGGAAAATGCATCAGCCGCCAGTTCATCCGGATCTTGCCGTCGGCCGTGCAGCTGCCCCAGCGCGTCGCGGCCGAGGTCAGCGCGAACGCGCTGTGCCGCACGCCGAGCTTCTCCGCGTAGATATCGAGCCGCTGCGCCAGCAGCCGCCTGGCCTGGTGCTGCAGCCAGCCCTGCACGCGGTCCTTGATCTGCTGCTCGTCGGCGTGCACGGGCAGCGCCAGATGCAGGATGCGGCTGTCGGCGTCGAACTGCAGTACGCCGGCGGGGGATTCGAGCTGCAGCGTGATGGGCTTGCCCAGGAAGGGCAGGCTCGCGCCTTCGCGCCATTGCACGGTGGGCAGCACGCGGCGGGCTTCGCGGTGCTGCCATTCGCCCAGCTTGTTGAAGATCCAGCGCTGCTTTTCGAGAATGGCCGACTCGACGTCGGACAGCGTGACCCAGCGCGGCGCGGTGATGGACAGCCCGCGGTCGTCAACGGTGAAGCCGATGGTACGGCGCGAGGAGCGCTTGAGCGTGTAGTGCACGCTGCGTTCGCCCACCTGCAGCCGCCGCGCATTGGGCTGCGGCTGCGGCCAGGGCTGCGCCGTCGGCGAGATGGGCTGCGCCGGCGCCGATCCGCCGGGCGCCATGCCGGGTGCCATGTCCGCGCCGGCAAGGGCGTCGGACAGCGGCAGCTCCATCTGGGAACCAGGGGCGTCGGGGGACGGGCGCAGCAATTTCATGCGGGCATCTTGCTCCGGTAGCTCTGCGCATCGATTCTACGCATATCCTGCTCGATCCACGCCTCCACCTCCTGGTTGAGCTGGTCGGCGGTCTTGTTGGCCGACGAGATCGGCGGGCCGACGGAGACCGTGATCATGCCCGGATATTTCAGGAAGGTGTTGCGCGGCCACAGGCGGCCGGAGTTGACCGCCACCGGGACGACCCATGCGCCGGTTTCCACCGCGAGGCGGGCGCCGCCGCTCTTGTAGCGGGTCTTTTCCAGGCCCGAGCGCGTGCGCGTGCCTTCGGGGAACATGATGATCCATGCGCCCTCCTTGAGCCGCTCACGGCCCTGGCGCACGGCCGAGGCAAAGGCCCGGGGGCCTTCCTTGCGGTTGATATGCACCATCTTGAGCATGCCCAGCGCCCAGCCGAAGAAGGGCACCATCAGCAGTTCGCGCTTGAACACGAAGCACATCGGCTTGGGCATGGTGGCCACGTAGGCGATCGTTTCCCAGGCCGACTGATGCTTGGACAGCACCACCACCGGCTTGTCGAGCACGCCGTTGAAGTTCTCGCGGCCTTCGAAGCGGTAGCGGATGCCGCAGATCAGGGCCGCCGCGCCGATGACCAGCCTCGGCCAACCGCGCACGAACAGGTAGCGGCGGTTGGCGCTCATGAAGGGAAAGACGATGAAGCACGCGCAGGCATAGGGCGGCGTCAGCACCAGCAGGTACAACGCGAACAGCAGGGAGCGGAGAAAAATCATCGGTGCGGATATAGGTTCAGGAACCGGCCAGGCGCGGGGCGCCGTCGCCGGTGAGCAGCCAGCGCGCAAAGGCGCGCAGGTCTTCGTGGATCAGCGTGCCGGGCGGCAGGCCGCCCTTTTCCTCGGTCTGGCGACCCTTGCCGGTCAGCACAAGGTGTGGTGCGCAGCCCACCGCCAGCCCGGCCTCGAGATCGCGCAGCGAGTCGCCCACCAGCGGCACCCCCTTGAGCTCGACGCCAAAGCGCTCGGCGAGCTGCTCCAGCATGCCCGCCTTGGGCTTGCGGCAATCGCAGCCGTCCGCCGCGGTATGCGGGCAGAAGAACACGGCATCGACGCGCCCGCCGAGACGCGACAGCGCCTTGTGCATCTTCTCGTGCATGGCGTTGAGCGCGCTCATCTCGAACAGGCCGCGGCCGATGCCGGACTGGTTGCTGGCGATCACCACGCGATAGCCGGCCTGGTTGAGCGCGGCGATCGCTTCCAGGCTGCCATCGATGGGAATCCACTCGTCCGGCGTCTTGATGAACTGGTCGCTGTCGAGGTTGACGACCCCGTCGCGATCCAGGACGACAAGCTTGGGCGGTGTCTGCGGCATGATGGCCTCCCGTTGTGATGCAGGTCGGCTGGCCGCCTATGCGGCCAGCTTGGAGATGTCGGCCACGCGGTTGGCCAGCACGTGCAGCGAGGCCAGCAGCGCCAGCCGGTTGGCGCGCAGCTGCGGGTCTTCGGCCATCACCATGACGTCGTTGAAGAACTGGTCGACCGCCTCGCGCAATTGCGCCAGGTCGCGCAGCGCGGTGGCGAAATCGCCGTTCGCGAACGCGGCATCCACCTGCGGGCGCACGCTCTCGACCGCGCCGTGCAGCGTGCGCTCGGCGGCTTCCTGCAGCAGCGCGGGCTGCACCGTGCCCACGGGGTCGGTATTCTTGCGCAGGATGTTGGTGATGCGCTTGTTGGCCGCGGCCAGGGCCTCCGCCTGCGGCAGGGCGGCAAAGGTGCGCACGGCCTCCAGGCGGGCCAGGATGTCGTCCAGGCGCTGCGGGCGCAGGCTTACCACCGCCTCCACTTCATTGGTGGTGTAGCCCTTGTCCTTCAGGTAGCCGCGCAGGCGGTCGTACAGGAAGTCGGCGATCGCGGCTTGCGCGGGCTTGACCGCGGCGATGCCGGCGAAGGCCTGCTGGGTGAGCTCGAGCAGCGCATCGATCGACAACGGCAACGGGGTCTCGACCAGCATGCGCAGGATGCCGAGCGCGTGGCGGCGCAGCGCGAAGGGATCCTTCTCGCCGGTGGGCGACAGGCCGATGCCCCAGATGCCGACCAGCGTTTCCAGCTTGTCGGCCAGCGCCACCGCCAGGCTCACCGAGCCGGCCGGCAGTGCGTCGCCGGCGAAGCGCGGGCGGTAGTGCTCGGAGCAGGCCAGCGCCACGGCTTCGGCTTCGTCGTCGTGGCGCGCGTAGTACGTGCCCATGGTGCCCTGCAGTTCCGGGAACTCACCCACCATATCGGTCAGCAGGTCGGCCTTGGCCAGTTCGGCGCCGCGCATGGCGGCCGCCTTTTCCACGGCGACGCCGGCCGCGCCCAGCGCATCGGCGATATGGCCGGCGATCTGCTGCAGGCGCTGCACGCGGTCGAGCTGCGTGCCGATCTTGTTGTGATAGACCACGTTGGCCAGCTGCGGCACGCGCGAGGCGAGGGTCTTCTTGCGGTCCTGGTCGAAGAAGAACTTGGCGTCGGCCAGGCGCGGGCGCACCACGCGCTCGTTCCCGCTGATGATGGAGTCCGGCGTGTCGGTGGCCAGGTTGGAGACCACCAGGAAGCGGTTGCGCAGGTGGCCTTCGGCATCGGTCAGCGCGAAGTACTTCTGGTTGGTCTGCATGGTCAGGATCAGGCATTCCTGCGGCACTTCGAGGAAGACTTCCTCGAAATGGCAAGCATAGACCACCGGCCATTCCACCAGCGAGTTGACTTCGTCGAGCAGGGCATCGGGCATGACGACCCGGTCGGCGCCGGCCTGTTCCAGCAGCGCGGTGCGGATGTGCTCGCGGCGCTCCGCATAGCTGGCCAGCACGCGGCCTTGTGCTTCCAGCACCGCGGCGTACTCGCCGGCATGCGCGATCTCGATCTCGCCGGCCGACAGGAAGCGGTGGCCCTGGGTGGTGCGGCCAGCCTGCAGGCCCAGCACGCTGACCGGCACCACTTCGGTGCCAAGCAAGGCAATCAACCGGTGCGCCGGGCGCACGAAGTGCACGGTGCTGCCGTCCGGGCGCTGGTAGCTCATCACCTTGGGGATGGGCAGCCTGGCGATGGTGTCGTCCAGCGCGGCCTGCAGGCCGCCGACCAGTTCGGCGCCGCGCGCGGTATAGCGGTAGAAGAAGGCGTCGGCCTTGCCGTCGGAGGCGCGTTCCAGGGTTCGCCAGTCGATCGACTCGACGCCCACCGATTTGGCCAGCGCGGCCAGCTTCTTGGCCAGGGGCGCCGTGGGCTCGCCGTTGGCGTCCAGCGCCACCGTCAGCGGCAGGACTTTCTCGCGTTGTTCGCGGTCCGGCGCGTTGCGGCGGACCTTGGTGACCTGCGCGGCCAGGCGGCGCGGCGTGGCGAACGAGGTCACGGCGGCGCCGTCACCCAGCAGGCCACGCTCGGAGAGGCCGGCGAACAGGCCCTGCGCGAAGGCCTCGCCCAGGCGCGCCAGCGCCTTCGGCGGCAGCTCTTCGGTGAACAGTTCGATCAGCAGCGTATCGTTCGAATCGGTCAGGAGTTGCGACATGAATCGTATCCAACAAGTTGTGGCACGCGCTGCGCTCTAGCAGCGCGGTGCGGTAGTAGGTTCTACGCCGGACAACAGCCAGAGGCCGTTTTGCTGCCGGAATTGCAGCGTGGTCGCCGCGCATTGCGTGTCTGCGCTGCCGCCGCGGCCGTTCTGGGCGGGGCGCGGCGCGAAAAAGCGGGCGTCGAGCCGGCGCAGGCGCCTGTCGTAGCGGATCTCGTCGATGCGGCCGCCGACCCAGAAATCGATCCGGGGCGGCAACTGCGCGGCCGAGTAGTAAGTCTTGATCTGGCGCCGCACCCGTCCGTTGACGGTCTCGGTCTCGGTCCAGGTCAGCGGGTAGCGGATCGCGCTCTCATAGGCGCGCAGCGGCACGCGATGCCAGCCCAGGTCCCTGGAGCCCGACAGGTCGCACGCGAACGAGCGGATCAGCTGGGTCCACTGGTCCAGCGAGTTGTTCGCCCCGAAGGCGCCGTGCCAGTGCCGGTCGATGGCCTGCTGCAGGGCCTGCGGGCTGGCCTCGCACACATTGGACAGGTCGGCCGGCAGGTACAGGGCCTGCGGGCTGGGCAAGGAGACGGTGGCCAGGACTGCGCCGGGCGCCCCCACGGCCAGCATCGCCAGGGCAGCGCCTAGGCACAGCGCGCTGCGCGCTGCGCGCGTCATGCGGCGGCCGCGCGTTCGCACATCGGAAAGCCGAGCGCCTCGCGCGAGTCGTAGTAGGCCTGGGCCACCAGCCGCGACAGGTTGCGGATGCGCCCGATATAGGCGGCGCGTTCGGTCACCGAGATCGCGCCGCGCGCGTCCAGCAGGTTGAAGGTGTGGGCAGCCTTGAGCAATTGCTCGTAGGCGGGCAACGGCAGGCGCTTCGCATCCTCGGCCGGGGCAGCTTCCTGGCCTTCCTGCTTCGGCTCGGCGGCGCCCATCAGGCGCTTGGCCTCCGCCTCGTGTTCGGCGAAATGGCGGAACAGGATCTCGGCGTTGCTCTGCTCGAAGTTGTAGGTGGACTGCTCCACTTCGTTCTGGTGGTAGACGTCGCCATAGGTCAGGCGGCGCGTCTTGCCGTTCTCTTCCCACTCGGTCCACACCAGGTCATAGATGTTCTCGACCTTCTGCAGGTACATCGCCAGGCGCTCGATGCCATAGGTGATCTCGCCGGTGATGGGCTTGCAGTCGATGCCGCCCACTTGCTGGAAGTAGGTGAATTGCGTCACTTCCATGCCATTGAGCCAGACTTCCCAGCCCAGGCCCCAGGCGCCGAGCGTCGGATTCTCCCAGTCGTCCTCGACGAAGCGGATGTCGTTCTGCTTCAGGTCCAGGCCCAGCGCTTCCAGCGAGCCGAGATACAGCTCGAGGATGTTCTCGGGCGCGGGCTTCAGCACCACCTGGTACTGGTAGTAGTGCTGCAGGCGGTTGGGGTTCTCGCCATAGCGCCCGTCCTTGGGACGGCGCGACGGCTGCACATAAGCGGCGCGCCACGGCTCCGGTCCGATCGCGCGCAGGAAGGTATGCACATGCGAGGTGCCGGCGCCGACCTCCAGATCGATGGGTTGCAGGAGTGCGCAGCCCTGCCGGTCCCAGTAGGCCTGCAGGGTGAGGATCATTTGTTGGAAGGTCAGCATAGGCGAAGACTAGTAAGGGCCTGGCGACAGGCCGGCAAGCAGGGGCAAGCTGGCGCAGCGGCGGGAAAGCTGCCGCGGCGCCTCGCGAAGATCGTGCCAAACCCTGAATTCTATCGGTTTTTTTTGCGCTGCCCGCGATCGGCACGGCCCTTGCATGGCTTGCAGTGCCGCGGCGGCCTGACTGAGCGCGCAAGTGATGTCGGCGTTTTGCAACGAATCGGGTAAACACCGAAGCCCCCTAAAGCCCTGCCCCATACTGGACGATAGTGTTTTTGTATACAGTATTAGGCAGAGCTGTGCATAACAGCCGCCAATGTTCGAAACACTCCAGATACGGGGACACCGGTCATGTCGCTGCTTTCTCGCAAGCCTTATCTCGTCGCCATCGCGGTCATGATCGCGGTGGCACTGCTGTCGGTCGTCGCGGGCCTCGCCGCCTGAATCCGGCCGGCGGCCCGGCGACCGTCAGCCCCGCTGGCGCCGCCAGGCCGCCACTGCCAGCACGACCAGGCATGCCGCCAGTGCCGGGAGGTTGCCCCAGCGCACGTACGGCGTGAAGCCCTGCATGCCCTGCACCTGCGCGGCGAGCGTGCCGACGGTGAAGGTCGGCAGGCGCTCGGCCACGACGCCGTCCGGCGTCACCACGGCGGTCATCCCGGTATTGGTCGAGCGCAGCATCGGCCTGCGGGTTTCCAGCGCGCGCATGCGCGAGATCTGCAGATGCTGGTCCAGCGCGATGGTGTCGCCAAACCACGCAAGGTTGGTCACGTTGACGAGGATATTGGCGGGCACCGGCTGGCTGCGCAGCGTCTCGGCGATTTCCCCGCCGAACAAATCCTCATAGCAGATATTGGGCGCCACCATGATGCCGCGCACCGGCAGCGGCGCCTGGTCCAGCCCGCCGCGGCGGAAGTCTCCCAGCGGCATCTTCATCATGTTCACGAACCAGTGGAAACCGAAGGGAATGAACTCGCCGAACGGCACCAGGTGGTGCTTGTTGTAGCGGTACAGCCGCTCGGTCAGCGGGCCCAGGCCGAATACGCTGTTGGTGAAATCCACCGGCGAATCGGCACCGGCGGCACCGAACAGCACGGTGGTGCCGCTGGCCACGGTGAAGTCGCGCACCGCAATGGCGATATCCACCGGCAGATCCTGCAGGATCACCGGGAATGCCGTCTCGGGCGTGACCACGAGATCCGCCGGGGCGGCCGTGATCAGGTCGCGGTATAGCTCGAGCGAGCGTTGCACGCCGACCGGCTCGAACTTGATGTCCTGCGCCACATTGCCTTGCAGCAGCCGCACCGAAATGGGCTTGCCGGCCGGCTTGGTCCAGGCGATCGGCGCCAGCGCGGCGCCGGCCAGCGGCAGCGCCACGGCTGCAGCCAGGGCGAGCACGCCGGCGCGTTTGCCGCCGCGGCCGAAGCCGCGCACCGCCGTCGCCAGCAGCGCCGCCACGGTCGCGGCCAGCGCGCCGATGCCATAGACTCCAACCAGCGGCGCAAAGCCGGCCAGCGGGCCATCGGTATGGGCGTAGCCGCTGGATAGCCAGGGAAAGCCGGTGAAGACCACGCCGCGCAGCCAGTCCGACAGGCCCCAGGCGGCGCCGAAGGCGAGCGGGGCAAGCAGGGACAAGGCGGTTGCCCGCGCAGCCGCCGATCCGCGCCGCGCCGTCAGCCAATGCCAGCCGGCCGCGGCCAGCGCCGGATAGAGGGAGAGGAAGGCGGCGAACAGCAGCACGGCGAGAAGGGCCATCCAGGCCGGCATTTCGCCATACACGTGCATGCTGATATAGAGCCACCACACGCCAGAGAGGAACCAGCCCAGGCCGAATGCATAGCCCGTGGCCGCCGCGCTGCGGGCGCGGGGCGCATCGGCGGCCAGCGCCACCAGTCCCGCCAGCGACAGCAGCTGCAGCCACCACCATGCATGCGGCGCGTAAGCCTGGGTGTGAGCCACGCCCAGCACGGCGGCCAGCAGCAGGCGGGGCAGGCTCGCGCCGCGCGCCTCGTCGCGTCCGGCGCTGGCTGCGCCGGGCCATGCCTGGAGCAGGCGCTTCATGCGCCGTCCACTTCGGACGGAGTGGACGGGGCCTCGCGGCGCACCAGCAACAGGTGCGCCTGGCGGGCGTCGGCACGCAGGACCTCGAAGCGGATCGGCGGCAATGTCACCACTTCGCCGCGATGCGGCACGTGACCCAGGTGGTTGCTCAGCAAGCCGCCCACCGTGTCGACGTCGTGATCCGAGAATTGCGTGCCGAAGGTCTCGTTGAACTGCTCGATCTCGGTCAGGCCATGCACGCGCCAGCTGCCGTCGGGCAGTTGCAGGATGTTGTCGTGGTCTTCGTCGAGGTCGAACTCATCCTCGATATCGCCCACGATCTGCTCCAGCACGTCCTCGATGGTGACCAGGCCGGCAACGCCGCCGTACTCGTCCACCACCATGGCAATGTGGTTGCGGTTGATGCGGAAGTCGCGCAACAGGATATTGAGGCGCTTGGACTCGGGGATGAACACCGCCGGACGCAGCGTTTCGCGCAGGTCGAAGTGCTCGTCGGTGTAATACCGCAGCAGGTCCTTGGCCAGCAGGATGCCGATGATATTGTCGCGGCTGCCCTCGTAGACGGGAAAGCGCGAGTGCGCTGTCTGCCGCATGAAAGGGATGAAGCTCTCCGGCGCGTCGGCAATATTGACGGTGTCCATCTGGCCGCGCGGGACCATGATGTCGCGCGCGGTGAGTTCGGATACCTGGAATACGCCCTCGATCATGGAGAGCGAGTCGGCATCGATCAGGTTGCGCGCGTGCGCATCCTGAAGCACCTCAAGCAATTCAGCGCGGGAGTCGGGCTCGGGGGAGATGAAATCCGAGAGCCGTTCGAGCAGGGATCGGGGTCGGTCGGCTGGCTTCGAACTGGGATAAGGGTCGTTCATGGCGCGACAAGCGCGTGGTGGATATCGCTTGAAGGATACACTAAAAGAGTTTTGCTTCCGTGACAGGACATGGTCTTGGGGCGCCGGCTTGCGCCCCGGGACCATGTCCGGGCAACGGCCGATGACCCGCCAGGCGACTCGCCGGGCGCGCCGGATGGGCTTAGAAACGGAAGGTGCCGAGCGCCTCGCGCACTTCGTCCAGCGTCGCCTGCGTAACGCCGCGAGCCTGCTCGGTACCGTGCTTCAGGATGTCGAACACATACTGCGGATCCTTGGCCAGCGCCTCGCGCCGCTCGCGGATCGGCGCCAACATTGCCTGCAGCACGCTCTCCAGCCGGCGCTTGAGCACCATGTCGCCGAGGCCGCCACGGCGATAGTGTTCCTTCAGCTCCGCCACCTCATCGACCGCTTCGTCGAATGCGTCGAGATAGGTGAACACCACATTGCCTTCCACCTGGCCCGGATCCGACACCTTGAGGTGGTTGGGATCGGTATACATGCGCATGACGGCTTCCTTGACCTGCTCGGGCGTAGCCGCCAGCGGGATCGCATTGCCCTGCGACTTGCTCATCTTGGCCTTGCCGTCGACGCCGGGCAGGCGGCCGAAGCGCGGGATCAGCGCGGCGGCCTCAGGCAGCACCTCGCGGCCAACCTGGTGATTGATGCGCCGCACGATCTCGTTGGTCTGCTCGATCAGCGGCGCCTGGTCCTCGCCGACCGGCACTACATGGGCCTTGAAGCCGGTGATGTCGGCGGCCTGCGACGCCGGGTAGCACAGGAAGCCCGCCGGGATGTCGCGGCCAAAGCCGCGTGCCTGGATCTCTTCCTTGATGGTCGGATTGCGCTCCAGCCGGGCCACCGTGACGAAGTTCAGGTACATCAGGGTGAGTTCGGCCAGCGCGGGCAGGTGCGACTGCACCGTGATGGTGGTCTTGGCCGGGTCGATGCCGACCGCCAGGTAGTCGAGCGCCACCTCCAGCACATTGCGCCGCACCTTGTCGGGGTCGTGCGCGTTGTCGGTCATGGCCTGGGTGTCGGCCAGCAGCAGGTATTGCTTATGGGTTTCCTGCAGTGCCACGCGGCTCTTGAGCGAGCCGACGTAGTGGCCGAGGTGGAGCTGGCCGGTGGGGCGGTCGCCGGTGAGGATGACCTTGCGCGTGGGCGCCTGCGTTTCGCTAGTCATGGCATTTCCTTCGGTAAGGTTTTGCCGCGGAGCCCGTCAGCGGAAGCATGCGCCTGCCGACCGGGCTGCGGCGGCTAGAGTCGGGATCGGGGGATGACGACGTGCCGCTGCCTTCAGCAGCGCCACCAACAATGCGGGACGGGGGCGTTCCTCATGGGGCTGCGGGCTCCAGCTGGCGCGCCAGTTCAACGTATTCGGCCACCGGCACTTCCTCGGCACGGCGTCCCAGATCGAAGCCGAGCGCGTCGAAATCGACCTGGTCGCGCAGTATCGACAGCGTGTTGCGCAGGACCTTGCGGCGCTGCGAGAACGCCGCCGCGACCACATCGCCCAGCACCGTCAGGTTGCAGGCGGGATAAGGCGAACGCAACTGGCCGTCCGGCTGCCGCGGCCAGGGAATCATGCGCACCACGGCGGAATCGACCTTGGGCGGCGGATTGAACGATGCCGGCGGCACATCGAGCACATGCTCCATGTGATAGCGCACCTGCAGCATGATCGACAGCCGCCCGAAGGCCTTGCTGCCGGGCTCGGCCACCATGCGCTCGACCACTTCCTTTTGCAGCATGAAATGCTGGTCGCGCACCTGGTCGGCAAACCCGGCCAGGTGGAACAGCAGCGGGCTGGAGATGTTGTACGGCAGGTTGCCGACGATGCGCAGCGGCTTGTCCGCTTGCCACAGCTTGCCGAAATCGAAGGCCAGCGCGTCGCCGGCATGAATCACCAGGCGCTCGCCGTAGCGGCGCCGCAGGCGCTCCACCAGGTCGCGGTCGAGTTCGACCACCTGCATCTGCGGCAGCCTTTCCAGCAGCGGCTGGGTCAGCGCGCCGAGGCCGGGGCCGATCTCGACCACCGTCTCGCCCGGCTGCGGGTCGATGGCGCTGACGATGCCGTGGATGATGCCGTCATCGACCAGGAAGTTCTGCCCGAATCGTTTGCGGGCCACATGGCCCTGATGTACGTTGGAACGCATAGTTGTCTTGCTCGGGCGTCAGCGTGTTGCCGCCAGCGGTGCGGCGCGGTGCCGGCCGCCGGCGTGGCCGGCCATGGCGATGGCGCTGCGGATCGCCTCGATCATGCTGCCGTGCTCGGCCTGGCCGCTGGCGGCCAGGTCGAGCGCGGTACCGTGATCGACCGATGTGCGGATGAAGGGCAGGCCCAGCGTGATATTGACGCCATGGCCAAAGGTGCCGTACTTGAGCGGCGCCAGGCCCTGGTCGTGGTACATGGCCAGCACGCAGTCGGCGCCGTCGAGATGACGGGGCTGGAACAGCGTGTCGGCGGGATAAGGGCCGCGCGCGTCGATGCCCGCGTCGGCGGCACGCGCCAGCGCGGGGATGATCACGTCGATCTCCTCGTGGCCCATATGGCCGCTTTCACCGGCATGGGGGTTGAGTCCGGTCACCAGGATACGCGGGCGGGCCAGGCCGAAATGATGGCGCAGGTCGGCGTCGATGATGGCCAGCGTTTCCACCAGCATGCCCACGCCCAGCGCATCGGGTACCGCGCGCAGCGGCAGGTGCGTGGTGGCCAGCGCCACCCGCAGCATGGCATTGCCGTGCGCGGGCTGCGGGCCGGCCAGCATCATGACCACGCGCGCCGCGCCGGCGCGCTCGGCCAGGTATTCGGTGTGGCCGGTAAAGGGCACGCCGGCGTCGTTGATGGTGCTTTTCTGCACGGGCGCGGTCACCATGCCGGCATAGCGCGGGACACCGTCGGCGCTTGCGCTGCAACCGTCGATGGCGGCATCGAGCAGGGCCAGCACATAGGCGCCATTGCGGGTGTCGAGCCGGCCGGGCTCGCACGGCACGCCCAGCGCGATATCCTCGCTGACCACGCTGCCGTCCGCCAGCCGGCGCGCCCAGGCCTGCGCCACGCCCAGCGCCGCGGCGCGCGCAGCCAGCAGGCGCGCGTCGCCCAGCACGTGAAAGCGCACCTGGGGATGCTCGCCGGCGATCTGCAACAAGGCCCCGATGGTGATATCGGGACCGATGCCGGCGGGTTCCCCGGTGGTGATGGCTAGCGCGAGCGGCTCGGACATGGCGATGACGCGTTCCCTTTAACGTTGGCGGTTGACGCGGTATTCGACGTAGGCCGCCTGGCGCAACTGGCGCAGCCAGTCGTCATAGGCCACGCGCATCTTCTGCTCGCGGATCTCCGCACGGGCGAAATCTCGCTGTTTTTCCGGCGAGCTTTCGGTTTCGCGGCGGTTGAGCACCTGGATCAGGTGCACGCCGAACTGGCTGACGACGGGCTCCGACACTTCGCCCGGGCGCAGGCGGCTCATGGCCTGCTCGAACTCAGGAACCAGTTCGCCCGGCGACACCCAGCCGAGATCACCACCGTTCTGCGCCGAACCGTCCTGCGAGAAACGCTTCGCCGCATCGGCAAAGTCGCCGCCGTGGGTAATGCGGTCGCGCAGCGTGGCGAGCTGGCGGCGCGCCTCGGCCTCCGGCATGTTCGGGCCGGTGCGGATCAGGATATGGCGCACCTGGGTCTGGGTGATGCGGTCGCCGACGGCCGGGCTGGACGAGGCCGGCGGCGCGGTGCGCTTGGCCACCAGCCTGAGCACGTGGAAGCCGTTGGCGCTCTCGATCACCTGCGGCACCACGGCGCCGGGCTGGAGGTCGAGGACGGCGTTGGCGAACAGTGCCGGCAGCCGGCCGATCTCGCGGAAGCCGAGCGCGCCGCCCTTGGCGGCTTCGGGTGCGTCGGAGGCCTGCGCCAGCTGGGCAAAATCCGCGCCGCCCTGGGCTTGCTTGAGCAGCCCCTCGGCCTTGGCGCGCAGCGTGGCCTTCTGCGCCTCGGAGGCGTCCTCCGGCACGCGCACCAGGATCTGGGCCACGTTGTATTCGGTGGGGCCGCTGGCGGCGCCGGCCTGCCCGTTGTGCGCGGCCAGGTAGTTGTCGATTTCGCCGTCGTAGACCTGGACCTTGGAATCCACCTCGCGTTCGCGCAGGCGGATGACCTGCACCTGCTTGCGCAGCTCGGTGCGGTACTTGGTCCAGGTCATGCCGGTGCGCTCGACCTGGCTGCGCAGGTCCGTCACGTTCAGGTGATTCTGCTGCGCCACCGACTCGACGGCGCGGTCGACTTCCTGGTCGGTCACCTTGATGCCCGCTTCCTCCGCCGCCTGGGTCTGCACGCGGTCCATCACCAGCCGCTCCAGCACCTCGCCCAGCAGGTCGGCACGCGCCGGCACCGGCCGGTTGGCCTGGCGCAGCTGCCCTTCGATCTCGTCGGCGCGGTCCAGCAGTTCGCGCCTGGTGATCACGCTGTTGTTGACGATCGCCACCACCTCGTCCACCAGCTGCGAGCGCTGGGCGCTGGCGCCGGGCTGCGTCACGCCGAGGCGCGGCTGGCTGGGCGACGCGTTATCGCCAGCCTGCGGCATGAAAATGCCGGTGGTCCGCTGCGCGGACGGCGCCTTCAGCTGGGCTGCCGCGGGCAGCGCGAACGCCGCCAGCAGCGCGGTCAGCAGCAGGCTTTGCCAGCCGTTCAGGCTGGAAGACATGGAGGAAAGAGCGTTGAATTCTTGACGTTTCATCATGGTCCGTCATTCATAGTGGTCGAGCTGGGATGGGATCACCGGCCTGGCGACGACGGGCTCATAACCCGGCACGTTCAGCCGCAGCACATCCAGCGGATTGGAGCCGATCTTGGACAGGCCGCGGAACTCCACCTGGAAGAAGATACGCCCGGTGTAGCCCTGCGAAGTATTGCGGAAACGCTGGTAGACGACGCGTCCCACCCAGCAATCCGCCGCGTATTCGAAACCGGCCAGTGCATCGACCAGCTGGCTTGCGCTCAGGTCGAATGCCACCCGGCCGATGCCATAGGTACGCTGGCTCAGCGGCCACTGGCTTGAAAGCTCGAACTGGTCGATGGCGGTATTGTCCGTCACCGAGGTCGGGCGCCGGTAGCGATAGCCGACATTGAAGGTCTTGCGCGCCTCGGGCCGCCACGAAAAGGCGATATTCGAATAGATCACCCGGTTGCTGTCCGGATTGTATTGCAGTCCGGTATCCAGGTAATAACCCTTGAACAGCTGGATCGTGGTCGCCGCCAGCAGGTCCGAATAGCCTGTCTTGGCAGGGTCCGTACCGTTGAGCTGCACCCGTTGGCCGGAGAAGTCGAAACGCTGCGCAAGCGTGCCGCGGAAGCGTTCGATGCCGCTGGACGCTTCGATCAGGCGCGTGGTCACACCCGCCGTCAGCTTGTTGTTGTCGGCGATGCGGTCATTCCCCGTGAACGGGTTCTCGCTGAAAATCTGCCCGTAGCCGAAGTCCGACTGCACGGTATCGAACAGCGGGAACAGGCTCTGGTCGCGGAACGGCGTGTAGACGTAGAACAGGCGCGGTTCCAGCGTCTGCACATAGTTGACGCCGAACAGCCGGCTCACGGTCGGCGCGTCGCGCTCGAAGGTCATGCCGGAGTCCACGCTCAAGGTCGGCAGGGCCCGGTTCAGCGTATTGGGCGCGCCCGGCGTGTTGTTGGCCGACTCCATCTGGTACTGGGAGGCATTGAACGTCGCCTTGGGCGTGACGAACCAGCCCGGCCGTATGATCGGATAGCTGATGGAGGGCTGGATGAAGACCCGCTCGCCCTGCGGCTGCTGCGTGCCCGTCGTGGTCAACGGGATGCGGAATCGCGTGTAGTCGGCCTCGACCTGAATGTCGAAGCCGGCCAGGTCGTAGCGCGTGTACTTGACGTTGAGCTGCGGCTCGCGTTCGTACGAAGGCTGGCTGGGCGCCAGGGTCTGGAACTTCTGCACCCGCGCCAGCACCGCAATATCGTGCCAGTTATAGGTCACGCCGCCTTCTTGCGTGTACTGGCGCAGCGTCGACAGCGTCGCCGAGCGCGTCAGGTCGTCGGGATACTGCGCATCCGACACCTTGTTGACGTTAAGGTAAGCATTCAGGCCGGTGGCGATGTTCTGGTAGTGCTGTACCGAATACGCCCAGCGATTGGTCCTGGTCTTCTGGTCGTCCGGCAGGAATTCACCCCGGATGCGCCCCGAATACCCCTGGCCGAGGTAACGGAAGTCACTGCCGAGCTGCACGCCGCGCGAGCTCAGCACGCGCGGGAAGAGCGTCAGGTCCCGGTTGGGCGCGATGTTGAAATAGTACGGCACCGTCAGGTCCATGCCTGAGCGCGAGCTGTAGCCGAACAGCGGCGGCAGCAGCCCGCTGCGGCGCTCGTTGTTCAGGGGGAAGCTGAACATCGGCGCCGCCATGATCGGCACGTCGAAGAAGCGCAGCACGCTGCCGTTGGCGGTGCCGACCTGGCGATCGCTGTCGATTTCGAGCTCGCGCGCGCTGAAATACCAGTCCGCGTTGTCGGGCGAACAGGTAGTGTAGGACGCGTGCTTGATGAGGCTCTGGTTCTTGTCGATGAAATCGATACGCTCGGCCTTGCCGGAGCCGCCGGTCTGCTGGAAGTAGTAGTCCGGCGACAGCATATAGCCTTCATTGGCCTCGACCTTCAGCCGGGCTTCCGGCCCCACCGCGAGCGATCCATTGCGCGAGACGCGGGCGTTGCCGTGAGCGAATGCCTCGTCGCTGTCCTGGTCATAGGTCAGCTTGTCGCCCTTGACCACGCTGCCGTCGCGGCGCAGTTCGGCATTGCCTTCGAGTTCCACGCCGCGCTGGTTGTAGCCGGTCATGCGGTCGCCCGAGACAAAGGTGGGCGGGTTCTCGTCCGGCTGGCCGGTCTGGGTCTTGGCGGTGGCCGGCTCGGCCAGCCGGGGCACCAGTTCGCCGGATACCGGCGGCTTCAAGGGCGCCTGCTCGGCGCTGGGCTCGGCCACCGGCAGGTCGGGAATGACCGAGCCCGCGGACTGCGCGTGAGCGCCCACTGACCAGCCGGCCATGGCCAACACGAGCGGGCGCAGTGCGCTGCCGGGGAGTCGCGCCGATGTCTTGCTTGCCTTCTGGTTCGGTGATCGTCGTTGTTCGGTCATGCGAGCGGGTCATGAGTCAGAGCGGCGGCGGCGGCCCAGCAACCGCCAGCCACCGCCGAAGCAGGCTGTCGGGCCATGGGAGGCCCGCCTGGGAGCCGCCCCGGGGCCCGGGTCTGGTCGGGTATTATACGGGGCATCCTATTCTCCCTTTCCGGCATGGCAGCACTTCCTCTCGACCCGCGTCTCGATCAACTCAAAGTCTGGGTGTCCGGACTTGGTCCGGCCTGGTCCGTCAATCCCGATTCCTGCGCCCCGGCATCGGCCGATGCCAGCTTCCGGCGCTACTTCCGGGTCAGCACCGGCCACCCCGGATATCCGACCGCGATCGTGATGGATGCGCCGCCCGCGCAAGAGGACTGCCGCCCCTTCATCCATGTGGCGGAATTGTTCGGCGCGGCCGGCGTGACCGTGCCGAAGGTGCTGGCGCAGGACCTCGGGCAAGGATTCCTGCTGCTGAGCGACCTCGGCAACACCACCTACCTGTCCCGGCTGGAGCCGGCGAGCGCGCGCCAGCTCTATGGCGACGCTGCCGCTGCGCTGGTACAGATCCAGCTCGCCACGCGCCCCGGCGCCCTGCCCGCCTACGACCGCGCGCTGCTGCAGCGCGAGCTCGACCTGTTCCCGCAGTGGTACGTGGCCAGGCACCTCGGCGTCACGCTGACCCCGGAGCAGGAAGCCGGCCTGGCCGAGGTGATGCAAACGCTGCTGGCCAACAACCTGGCGCAGCCGCAGGTCTATGTCCACCGCGACTATCATTCGCGCAACCTGATGGTGCTCGACGGCAAGGGCAACCCGGGCATCCTGGATTTCCAGGACGCGGTGATCGGCCCCATCACCTACGACGCGGTCTCGCTGTGGCGCGACGCCTATATCGAATGGGACGAGCAGGAGCAGCTCGACTGGCTGATCCGCTACTGGGAACGCGCCCGCAAGGCCGGACTGCCGGTGAACGCCGATTTTGGCGAGTTCTACCGCGATTTCGAGTGGATGGGCCTGCAGCGCCACCTCAAGGTGCTCGGCATCTTCGCCCGCCTGTACCATCGCGACGGCAAGGACGGCTATCTGGCCAACCTGCCGCTGGTGCTCAAGTACGCACGCCAGGTGGCGGGCCGCTATATCGAGCTGCGCAAGCTGGTGCGCCTGTTCGACGCGCTCGACGGCGTCGAGCGCCCGGTCGGCTACACCTTCTGATGCATCCCCAAGCGATGCCGGCCATGCCCGGCAGGCCGGCATGCCGCCCATGACAGCGGGCAGCGGCCCCGCGACCGCCATCACCCGCCGCGGCGAATGGTGGGCGGGCGCGCGCGCGCTGGCGCCCATGCTGCTGGGCGTGGCGCCGTTCGGCCTGATCTATGGCGTGCTGGCGGTCAACGCCGGCATGCCCGCGTGGCTGGCCTGCGCCATGAGCGCAATCGTGTTCGGCGGCGCCTCGCAGATGATCCTGACGCAGTTGTGGGCGGCGGGCACCCCCGCGCTGCTGATCGCGGTCACGGTGGCCATGGTCAACCTGCGCCATGCGCTGTATTCGGCCACCATGGCCCCGTCGCTGGCCCACCTGCCGCGCCGCTGGAAGACGCTGATCGCCTACCTGCTGACCGACGAAGCCTTCGCCGCCATGACCCGGCGCCTGGTCGACGACGACGGGCACAAGCGCTACCGCCACTGGTTCTTCTTCGGCGCGGGCTTCGCGCTGTGGGCCAGCTGGCAGGTCTCGACGCTGGCCGGCGTGCTGGTGGGCGCCCAGGTGCCGCGCGACTGGCCGCTCGATTTCTTCCTGCCGCTCACCTTTATCGCCATCATCGTGCCGGGCATCAAGCGCCGCTCGCACGCCGCGGCGGCGCTGGTGGCCACGGCGCTGGCGGTGGCCTGCTTCGGCATGCCGCACAAGCTCGGCCTGATGGTGGCGGCGCTGGGCGGCATTGCCGCGGGCATGCTGCTGCTGGGCAAGGAGCGCCAGCAACCCAGGCGAGCCTCGACGGAGCCCTCGGCATGAGCCAGATGACCCTGCTGCTGGTATTCATCGGCGCCGGCCTCGCCACCTTCCTGATCCGCCTGTCGTTCATCGCGGTGGAGGGCCGGGTGCGGCTGCCGTCCTGGTTCCGCACCGCGCTGCAGTTCGTGCCGGCCGCCATGCTGTCCGCCCTGATCGCGCCCGACCTGCTGATGCGCGACGGCCAGGTCGATATCCACCCCGGCAATGCGCGCCTGGTGGCCGGGCTGGTGGCCATCGTCATCGCCGCCAGGACGCGCAGCATCGGCTGGACCATTGCCGGCGGCATGACCACCCTGATCGCAATGACCTACCTGCTGAACGCGCTGAAGTAAGCGCCGGAGACCCTGCATTGAAAGCCATGATTTTTGCGGCCGGGCGTGGCGAGCGCATGCGCCCGCTGACCGATACCTGCCCCAAGCCGCTGCTGCCGGTGGGCGGCAAGCCGCTGATCGTCTGGAAGATCGAAGCCCTGGCGCGTGCCGGCTTCAACGACATCGTGATCAACCACGCCTGGCTCGGCGCGCAGATCGAAGACGCGCTCGGCGACGGCAGCCGCCTCGGCGTGCGCCTGGCCTACTCGGCCGAGTCCAGCGCACTGGAAACCGCCGGCGGCATCGCCCAGGCGCTGCCGCTATTGTCGTCCGCGCCGGCGCGCGGCGAGATCTTCCTGGCCGTATCCGGCGACATCTTCACCGATTACGACTTCCGCTGCCTGCTGCCGCGCCTGCGCGCCATGTCCGGCGCGCCCGAGGCGCGCATGCACCTGGTGATGGTGCCCAATCCGCCGTTCCACCCGGGCGGCGATTTTGCGCTGGACGCGGATGGCCGGCTGTTGCCCGCGGCCACGCCGGCGGCGCCAAACCTGACCTTCGGCAATATCGGCCTGTATGACACACGGCTGTTCACCGCCATCGAGCCCGGCCGGAAAGTCGCCATGACACCCTATTACCGTGCCGCGGTGGCCGCCGGCCTGGCCAGCGGCGAGCGCTTCGACGGCGTCTGGGAAAACGTCGGCACGCCAGCCCAGCTGGCGGCCCTGGATGCCGCGGTGCGGGCCAGGGCCGGCGCGGCGGCGGCACCGCTGGCCTGACCCCTCTCGCCTGCCCAAGTACCGCACCGGCAATGCGGCGGCGGTAGAATCAGCTTATTCCCCATCCACGTGGCCCCACACATGTCCGCACCCGACTCCGCTCTCCTCCTCGCCTGTCGCGACCGGCGCGCCCGCGTGCTGCAGCAACTGCGCGCCGCCGGCGGCGGCGTGGCAATCCTGCCCACTGCGCCCGAAGCCATGCGCAACCGCGATAGCGACTACCCCTATCGCCACGACAGCTACTTCTATTACCTGACCGGTTTCACCGAGCCGGAGGCGGTGCTGGTGCTGGTGGCACAGGCGTGCGGCGCCGAGCGCAGCATCCTCTTCTGCCGCCCCAAGCACGAGGAACGCGAGATCTGGGACGGCTTCCGCCACGGCCCGGAAGGCGCGCGCGCGGCCTTCGGCTTCGACGAGGCGCATTCGATCGAGGAGATCGACGCGCTGCTGCCGCCGCTGCTGGCCAACCACGCCGTGCTGGCCTACCCGCTGGCCGCCACCACCCGCACCGACATGCAGGTGCGGCGCTGGCTGGACGCGGTGCGCATGCAGGGACGCGCCGGCGTGAGCTCGCCGTCGACGGCCATCGACATCCGCACCATCCTCGACGAAATGCGCCTGTTCAAGGATGCCGGCGAGATCGCCACCATGCGCCGTGCCGCCGAGATCTCGGCGCAGGCCCATGTGCGCGCCATGCGCGTGTCGCGCCAGGGGCTGCGCGAGTACCACCTGGAGGCCGAGCTGCTCTATGAGTTCCGCCGCCACGGCGCGCAGAGCGTCGCCTACAACTCCATCGTCGCCGCCGGCCCCAATGCCTGCGTGCTGCACTACCGCGCCGGCCCCGCCGAGCTGCACGATGGCGACCTGTGCCTGATCGACGCCGGCTGCGAGCTCGATGGCTACGCCTCCGACATCACCCGCACCTTCCCGGTTTCCGGCCGCTTCTCGCCGGCCCAGCGCGAACTGTACGACCTGGTGCTGGCCGCGCAGGAAGCCGCCATCGCCGAGACCCGCCCCGGCGTGCCCTACAACGTGCCGCACGACGCCGCCACGCGCGTGCTGGCGCAAGGCATGCTCGATACCGGCCTGCTCGACCGCAACCGCTGCGGCAGCCTGGACGACGTGCTGGCCAGCGGCAGCTACCGCCAGTTCTATATGCACCGCACCGGCCACTGGCTCGGCATGGACGTGCACGACGTGGGCGAATACCGCGTGCCGGGCGCTGCCCCGGCCGAAGGCGAGCGCGCCTGGCGCCCGCTCGAACCCGGCATGGTGCTGACGGTGGAACCCGGCATCTACGTGCGCCCGGCACCGGAAGTGCCGGAGCGCTTCTGGCATATCGGCATCCGCATCGAGGACGATGCGGTGGTGACCGGTGGCGGCTGCGACCTGATGACGCGCGGCGTCCCGGTCAAGGCGAACGAAATCGAGGCGCTGATGCGCGACGCGGGAGGTGCGCGATGATGGGCTGGCTACGCAAGGTACTTCCGGTGGGCAATCGCGCGCAGACCAGCCGCGCGCCCGCCTACGATCCCGCGCAACCGTTCGTGATCAACCTCTACGACGACCGCCTGGTGGTGCATCGCCCCGATGGCCAGCGCGAAGAGCTGGCGTGGGACGCGCTCGAGCGCGTGGTGGTGCGGGTTTCGAACCGCGAACCGTGGGCCGGTCCGGCCTGGCTGATCCTGGTGGGCGATTCCGCGCCCGACGGCACGCCGCAGGGCTGTGTGGTCCCGCTCAACGCGGTCAACCAGGCCGCGCTGGTGGCGCGCCTGCAGGCATTGCCGGGCTTCAGCCAGCAGAAACTGGACAACGCCCTGCGCGACGCCGAGGCAGGCAAGCACCGCACCGACGCCAATCTCTGGAAGCGCGGCGCGCAGGCAGCGGACGATGCGGGCGATGACCTTGCCGCCGGCGACGGCGACATCGGCGCCAGCCCTGGCGGCGCGCATGCGCCAGAAAAGCCCTGAAGACTCCCGGAACCTGAATATGCTGGATAGCCTGGATAGCGTGGACGGCACGGACATCGCCATCGTCGGTGCCGGGCCGGTGGGCCTGGCGCTGGCCTGCCTGCTGCTGCGCAACAGCCCCTGGCGCCTGACGCTGATCGACGCCGCCACGCCGGCGCGCGCGGCCCGCGATCCGCGCGCCATCGCGCTGTCCCACGGCAGCCGCCAGTTGCTGGAGCAGATCGGCGCCTGGCCCCGGGCGGTCACGCCGATCGAGCATATCCATGTATCGCAGCGCGGGCGGTTCGGCCACGTCAGGCTGCACAGCGACGACTACGACGTCCCCGCGCTTGGCTATGTGGTGCGCTACGGCGACCTGTGCGAGGCGCTCGAACGGGCGCTGGCCCAGGCTATCCAGCAGGCAGGCCCTGCCGGCGAGCGCCTGGCGCGCGCCTACGACACACGCATAGATCACATCGAGCAGTCCGCCGGCCCGGATGGTAACAAGGACGGCGCGTCTGGCGGACTGGTGCGCCTGACCGGCCACACGCACGATCGGCAGCCGGCCGCCTTTGCCGCGCGCCTGGCGGTGCAGGCCGAAGGCGGCCTGTTCCACAAGCAGTCCCCCCTTGCGGGGAGCGGCGCGCAGGCGCAGAAGTACCGGCGCGATTACCGCCAGACGGCGATCGTCGCCCATGTCGCCTGCTCGCGCCCACAGCCGGGCTGGGCCTGGGAACGCTTCACCGACGAAGGACCGCTGGCGCTGCTGCCGCACGAAGAGCACGGCATGGCGGGCTATGCACTGGTGTGGTGCTGCCCGCCGGACCTAGCGGCGCGACGGCTGGCGCTGCCGGACGCGGCATTCCTCGCCGAGCTGGAGCAGGCCTTCGGCCCGCGCATGGGCCGCTTCACCGGCATCGGCAAGCGCCATGCCTTCCCGCTCGGGCTCAATGCCGCGCCGGTCACCGTGCAGGGCCGCGTGGTCGCGGTCGGCAATGCCGCGCAGACGCTGCACCCGGTCGCCGGCCAGGGCCTCAACCTGGGCCTGCGCGATGCGTTTGCCCTGGGCGCGGCGCTGCGCGCCGGCTGCAGCCCGCAAGCGCTGCAGGCTTTCGCGGCGCAACAAAAGCTGGACCGCGCCGTGACCATCGGGGTGACCGACCTGCTGCCCCGCGTGTTTGGCATCTCCTACCCGCTCGCGGCCCATGCGCGCGGCGCGTCGCTGGCGGCGCTCGCCTGCCTGGGCCCGCTCAAGGATGCGCTGGCGCGGCAGATGATGTACGGCATGCGCCGCTAAAGCCGGCCGGCGGCCACGCCGGCACCATTGTTTGCAATCGGGCCCGGTGCATTATTTGCTCAAATCTTGAGCAACCTGGGCCGTTTGGCGGTAAAATCCCGCCCTCACACATGCCCACTTGAAGACGCCGAGCTGCATATCGGCAGGGCATGCCATTTCCATTTTTGTCTCGTTGCGGGCCGCCTTGCGGCCCCTCGACAGTCTCTATCGTGCAAATCGGACCGCACCAGCTCCGCAACAACCTGTTCGTCGCGCCCATGGCCGGCGTGACGGACCGGCCCTTCCGCCAGCTGTGCAAGCAGCTCGGGGCGGGCTACGCGGTGTCCGAAATGGTCGCTTCCAACGCGCAGCTATGGAAGAGCGAGAAGACCATGCGGCGTGCCAACCACACCGGCGAAGTCGAACCGATCTCGGTCCAGATCGCGGGCGCCGAACCCGCGATGATGGCCGAGGCGGCACGCTACAACGTGGATCGCGGCGCGCAGATCATCGATATCAACATGGGCTGCCCGGCCAAGAAGGTGTGCAATGTCGCCGCCGGCTCGGCGCTGCTGCAGAACGAGCCGCTGGTGGTGCGCATCGTCGAGGCGGTGGTCGCCGCGGTCGGCGACCGCGTGCCCGTCACCCTCAAGATCCGCACCGGATGGGACCGCCAGAACCGCAATGCGCTGCGCATCGCGCACATGGTGGAAGACGCCGGCATCAGCATGCTGACCGTGCACGGCCGCACGCGCGCCGACCTGTACAAGGGCGAAGCCGAGTACGAGACCATTGCCGCGGTCAAGGCAGCGGTCTCGATTCCCGTGGTCGCCAATGGCGACATCACCACGCCGCAGAAGGCAAAGCGCGTGCTGGCCGTGACCGGCGCGGACGCCATCATGATCGGCCGCGCGGCGCAGGGCCGGCCCTGGCTGTTCCGCGAGATCGAGCACTACCTCGCCACCGGCGAGCTGTTGCCGCCGCCCGAAGTGGCCGAGATCCGCGCCATCATGAACGCGCACCTGGAAGACCACTACGACTTCTATGGCGAGTTCACCGGCGTGCGCACCGCGCGCAAGCACATTGCGTGGTACACGCGCGGGCTGGCTGGCGCCAACCTGTTCCGCCACCGCATGAACACGCTGGAAACCACCACGGACCAGCTTGCCGCGGTCAATGCCTTCTTCGACGAACAGGCGCTGTTGTCCGAACGCCTGGTGTACGTGGACGAAGGCGTGGACGGCACGGACGATGCCGACGACGAGAAACGCAACGAGTCGAACAACAACAAGAACGGGGAGTTGCTTGCCGCATGAGCCGCAACGCTATCGACCAGTGCATTCGGGACAGCCTGAGTGCCTACTTTCGCGACCTGGACGGTGAAGAGCCGTCGAATATGTACAACATGGTGCTCGAGGCCGTCGAACGGCCGCTGCTCGAGGCAGTGATGGCGCGCGCCGAGCGCAACCAGTCGCTCGCCGCCGCCTACCTTGGCATCAATCGCAATACGCTGCGCAAGAAGTTGCAGCAGCACGGTTTACTTTGAAGTGATCCCCACAGCCATGATCAAGCAAGCCCTCCTCTCCGTATCCGACAAGACCGGCATCGTCGACTTCGCCCGCGAACTCAACGCGCTCGGCGTCACGCTGCTTTCCACCGGCGGCACCGCCAAGCTGCTCGCCGAAGCCGGCCTGCCGGTCACGGAAGTGGCCGACTACACCGGTTTCCCCGAAATGCTCGACGGCCGCGTCAAGACGCTGCACCCGAAGGTGCACGGCGGCATCCTGGCCCGCCGCGACCTGCCCGAGCACATGGCTGCGCTGGCCGAGCACAATATCCCCACCATCGACCTGCTGGTGGTCAACCTGTACCCGTTCCAGCAGACCGTGGCCAAGGACGACTGCACGCTGCCGGACGCCATCGAGAACATCGACATCGGCGGCCCCACCATGCTGCGCTCGGCCGCCAAGAACCACCGCGACGTCACCGTCGTGGTGGACCCGGCCGACTACGCGCCGGTGCTGGCCGAGATGCGCGCCAATGCCAACAGCGTCGGCTACGACACCAATTTCCGCCTGGCCACCAAGGTGTTCGCGCACACCGCGCAGTACGACGGCGCCATCACCAACTACCTGACCAGCCTCGGCGCCGACAAGTCGCACCAGGCCCGCAGCGCCTACCCGCAAACGCTCAACCTGGCCTTCGAGAAGGTGCAGGAAATGCGCTACGGCGAAAACCCGCACCAGTCCGCCGCGTTCTACCGCGACCTCAAGGCCTTCGACGGCTCGCTGGCCAACTACGTGCAGCTGCAGGGCAAGGAACTGTCCTACAACAACATCGCCGATGCCGACGCCGCGTGGGAATGCGTCAAGTCCTTCAACCCCGCCAACGGCGCCGCCTGCGTGATCATCAAGCACGCCAACCCGTGCGGCGTGGCGATCGGCGCCAACGCGCAGGAAGCCTACGAGAAGGCCTTCAAGACCGACTCGACCTCGGCCTTCGGCGGCATCATCGCCTTCAACGTCGAGCTGGACGAAGCCGCCGCGCAGATCGTGGCCAAGCAGTTCGTCGAAGTCCTGATCGCCCCGTCCTTCAGCGCTGGCGCGCGCGCGGTGTTCGCCGCCAAGCAGAACGTGCGCCTGCTGGAAATCCCGCTGGGCAAGGGCATCAACCAGTATGACTTCAAGCGCGTCGGCGGCGGCCTGCTGGTGCAGAGCCCGGATGCCAAGAACGTGCAGCCGGGCGAACTGCGCGTCGTGACCAAGCGTCACCCGACGCCAAAGGAAATGGACGACCTGATGTTCGCCTGGCGCGTGGCCAAGTTCGTCAAGTCGAACGCCATCGTATTCTGCGGCGGCGGGATGACGCTGGGCGTCGGCGCCGGCCAGATGAGCCGGGTGGATTCGGCGCGGATTGCCAGCATCAAGGCACAGAACGCCGGTCTGACCCTGACGGGTTCGGCGGTGGCGTCGGATGCGTTCTTCCCGTTCCGCGATGGGTTGGATGTGGTGGTGGATGCTGGCGCAAGCTGCGTCATTCAGCCGGGCGGCTCCATGCGGGATGATGAGGTGATCGCTGCCGCGGATGAGCGGAATATTGCGATGGTGCTGACCGGCACCCGGCATTTCAGGCATTAAGAGGTTGGGCCTGCCCGGCGGGGGTTGTTGATTTTTGATTCTCGCCGGGGGGGCTTGGGTTCTGTTTTGTGTTTGTGGGGACCTGATTTGGGTCTGCAGGGCCTAAAGGCGGTGTGGTGTCGGGCCCTCTGGCACATGGAGGTGTCACTTTTCTTTACTCGTAAAGAAAAGTAACCAAAAGAAAGCGACCCCTTGCAGGGGGGCTGGCTTGTCGGGCTCGGGGACGTTGCGGATTCGTGGTGGGCGCGACAGTTCTAATGAACTGCTGGCGCTACCGGCACGAGCGGCATTGCCGCTGCGGATGGCATTGGTTTTATTGTAGTGCCCCTGATGGCAATGGCCCGTGGTGGTTCACGCATCTGCCGTTACCGGCACGGATGGCCACTGTCTCCCGATCCTTGCCGGTTTCGTCGTGGGCGCGGTGGCCCCGGCTTGAGGCGAGCGCCCCCAATCTGGAGCCACCGCGCCCAC
>NZ_JBYOJU010000078.1:0-26779 GCF_057798855.1 Cupriavidus sp. 96C5-1
GCAAGCTGCCCCGGCTGGCGCGCATCCGCATCTCCGTGTTCGGTTTCTCGCGCGGCGCGGCCGAGGCGCGCGTGTTCGTCAACTGGATACGCGAGCTGTGCGATGAGCCGAGCGGGCCGATGCGCATTTGCGGCGTGCCGGCCACCGTGGATTTCCTGGGGCTGTTCGACACCGTGGCGTCGGTGGGCGCCGCGCAAGGGCTGATGTCGGAGCTGGCCAACGGCCACGGCGGCTGGGCGCAGCCGCGCGACCTGCGCATTCCCGGCCCCAGCGTGGTCACGCGCTGCCTGCACCTGGTGTCGGGGCACGAGGTGCGCGGCTCGTTTCCGGTGGACGTGGCCTCCGGGCCCAACGTGGAGGAAGTGGTCTACCCAGGCGTGCACTCGGACGTGGGCGGCGGCTACCGGCCCCGCGAACAAGGCCGCGGCGTGACCGACGATGCGAAGCTGTCGCCCCGCAAAGCCACTCACTGGAGGAGGCAATGCGTAACGCTCTGACACACTTCCTTCAGATCGCCCTGCTGTTCGCGCTGGCGGCTTGCAAGCCATCCGATGCCCCCGCCGCCGCAACAGCACACGAAGACACCAGAGGGCCGCAACTCAGCATCCTCAACTACACCGACGACTATATCGACGAGGTGTACGTCAACGGCTCCTGGGCCGGCGGCATGGTCAAGCACGCGGGCGGTGGCAGCTTCGCGGGCTTCGCCGAATTGCCGCGCCAATGGAATCCGAACTACAAGCTCACCGTCCGGTGGCGCACCGAGCCGCTGTACCTCAAGGACCCTGACGCGTTCTACGAGCGCCAGGTGGCAACGGAGCCTTACCAGTTGAGCGAAACGGGCGGCATGGGGACGCTGTGGGTCGCATTCTTCCCCGGAGGTGTCGTCAAGCTCTTCCCTACTTGGGTGGGTCCAGGGCATCCCGATTTCCCCGAGGGACTGCTCGAGCCAAAACTGCAATGCCGCAAGGAGCACCCCGGTAGTGAGTACTGTGAAGGTCCCACTCAACTCTGGGATCTCATGAGAAAGGGCAAGGCCGCCCACACGGAGGACAAGAGACCATGACGATTTCACGCCTTCCCGACAACGTGGGTGCTAACCCGTGGGCCCTCACGGCGAACGAGCGCAAGGGCGTTACTTGCACCGAGTCGCCCGATGACGCCATGTCGTGCCAACGCACATTGTATCTCGGCTTTTTCTTCGATGGCACGCGCAATAACCTCTATTACGACAAGAAGCACGAGTCCCATAGCAATGTCGCTCGGCTGTACGACGTCTTCGACGAAGAAATCAAGTCCGGCGAAGACCGTCGATACCGATATCGAACCTACGTCCCGGGCGTCGGCACCGAATTCTGGAAAGGCGTCGGCGATGCCGGCGTAGGCCTGCATGCCGCCGCTGGTGCCGCCGCGGGCTGGGGCGGCGAGGCCCGTATCAACTGGGCGTTGCTGCAGTTACAAAACAACCTGCATCGTTATGCCTTCGGTAACCAACCGCTGACGGACGAAACCAATGACCTCGCCCTCGTCAAACAAATGAGCGCCGACATCAACTTCAAGCGCATGCGCATGCGCTTTCCTGATGGCAAGGGGCCGCCCACGCCCAAGACGCCTGACGACGTGCAGTTGCGCAAGGATGTGTCAAGTGCGCAGGCCCTTCAGGCCATCGCCAGCACCCAGTGGCGCGACACCGAGATCGACGGCCGCCGCACCGTGCTGGCCAAGCGCCGCGCCGGGCTGCTCGACAAGCTCAAACCGGTGCTGGCCGGCAAGCTGCCCCGGCTGGCGCGTATCCGCATTTCCGTGTTCGGCTTCTCGCGCGGCGCGGCCGAGGCGCGCGTGTTCGTCAACTGGATGCGCGAGCTGTGCGATGAGCCGAGCGGGCCAATGCGCATTTGCGGCGTGCCGGCCACCGTGGATTTCCTGGGCCTGTTCGACACCGTGGCGTCGGTGGGCGCCGCGCAAGGGTTGATGTCGGAGCTGGCCAACGGCCATGGCGGCTGGGCGCAGCCGCGCGACCTGCGCATTCCCGGCCCCAGCGTGGTGGCACGCTGCCTGCACCTGGTGTCGGGGCACGAGGTGCGCGGCTCGTTTCCGGTGGACGTGGCCTCCGGCCCCAACGTGGAGGAAGTGGTCTACCCCGGCGTGCATTCGGACGTCGGCGGCGGCTACCGGCCCGGGGAGCAAGGCCGCGGCGTCGACGATAACGCCAAGCTGTCGCAGATCCCCTTGTGCCATATGTACCGCGCCGCCCTGGTGGCCGGCGTGCCGCTGATGGACCTGGCGAAGGCGCCGGCCCAGCTGCGCAACGCCTTCGCGGTGGACGCAAACCTGATCGCGCGCTTCAACGCCTACCTCGTGCAGGTGCGCGGCAAGGCCAGCCCCGGCAAGGACACCACCCAAACCTTGATTCAGTGCCACTACCGGCTCTTTGTGCACTGGCGGCGCTTTCGCCTGGGCCAGCAAGCGCAGCTGCCCGAGGTTCAAAAAAGCACCCCGCAAGACCGGGCCGACCTTGTGTGCGCCGACGAAGAACTACAGGAAGAATGGACGCGGCTGCAACAGGCGGACACTTGGGTCCGCACGCGCAACAGCGCATGGCTCAAGGATGGTTACCTCGGGATGTTGCTGGAACTGGGGATCCTGCACCTCGACCTCTTCGTCCGGACGACCAGCCAGTTGCTGGGTTCCACGGCCGGCTACACCGTGCGGCTTGTTGGCTTCGACGACCTGCCGGGCGGGCCGGTGGCAAGCATCAACCCCTCGATAAGCGGCCTACAGGCCGTGCTGCTGTACGACACCCTCAAGCGCGCAGCGGAGGCCAAGTGGACGCAATGGAAGGCGATCGAGAACGACTGGAACGATAAGTCGCATCCCCATGCCGCGGTGTGTGCGTTGTTCGAGCAGGATATGCACGACTCGCGCGCGTGGTTCAAGCCGCTGGGCGACGATGACGATGTGTGGGTTCTCAAGCAGCGTGAGCAAATGAGTGAACTGCTGGAACGGGAGCGACAGGACGCCTTGATACCCCTACGGCAGGTCGGGCCGGCCGGTCGGGTGGTCGCGGCGATGCCGCCGCTGAGTTCCAAAGACCGCGAGACCCTGGCCGCTTACCGCCGCCGCCACGGCGGCAACACGCCGCCCCCGGACAAGGTGCCCGACGACGCCTGGCCCACGCAGAACAAAGGCCGTGAGCTCTATGAGCTATGGGGCTACCTGCGCTGGCGCACGGTCTATCAAGACCACCTGCCGGACTATCGCGCCCGGTATCCCCAACACGCCCGGGCCGACCGCGGCGCGTTGCTGGCCAGCAAGGGCAAGCTGAAACGCGAGGCGGAACAACTGGATGAGGCCATCAAGAAGCTCGATAAGGAGATGCAAAAGGCGACCCGCATAGGCCCGAGCGGCCCGTTTGGCGGTGGCGGCGGCTCGTATCCGACAGCGGATCAAGCCAACCGACGAAACGGTCTCTACGCACGACAGCAGGAAGTCGAAGCCGAGCTGACGGCGATTCACGACTTCCTGAGCGAGATTAGCCCGGCGAGCTGGTGGGAAAAGGCGTTGGATGCGGTGATGCCCGGTTGATCGTTCGAAGGGGGATGCCGTCATCGCGACGGCGATCATGAACGGGAGCAGGTTTACTTCTTGATGTGCTCGCCGATCTGGAAGTGAGCCTGCCCGCTTTCCTGTCTCAATGGCGATCACCGATTCTGGGAGAAAAGTTCGCCCTGCACTGCGGGCGCCCGCCTCGCGCGCCGTCACTCGTCAACAAACGACGCGGCATCCGTTTCGGAAAAGCGCGGCTTCGCGCTCTGCAGATCGCGTGTGTTCTTCTGCACGGCGATGGCGCCGAACAGCGCGAGCATGAACGACATCGCGTAGAAGCCTTTCTCGCTCAATTGCAGCGTCGCGTTGAAGAGACCGATGGTCAGCAGCGCAATCGCGAGCAGCAGCGCGATCCAGCTCAGCCCGTAGTAGATGCCAGTGACGGGGATGCCTTCCAGGCGGTCGCGCACACTTTTCTGCAGTGAGATCGCCGCATACAGGCCAAACGCCAACACGGTGAAGTAGTAGCCTTTTTCGTTGAGTTGCATCTCGGCGTTCCAAAGCCCGATCAGGAACGCAACAAACCCCGCGAGCAGGGCAGCCCACGACGCGGCCACGAAGGCGAATGACGGCGGCTGGATATTGGTCTGGTTCATCGTTCTTCCCTCTCTTCATTTTTGATCGGAGTCGCTCTCGCTGAAATTGGAAGCTAACCTGACTCCGCTCTTGCGCATCCCTCTAGGTCGCGTTGGTGCAATGTTCCGACCGCCCGTCGGCGTAGAGCCACCTTAACTGTCCGTCCTTATGCATCGCGCTCACCGGCTCGCCTCGGCGCCAGCAGGCAGTCATTTCGTAAGGAATCAGGTGATCGGCTTCATCGCTGCTAAATGACGCGAACGAACCCATCCACCAGTAACAGGGCGGATGTATCACCTTGCCGTTGGCGTCGATAACACCCGCTTGGTAGTTACCATCCTCGCCTTGCTCTACGACGAACCAGCCATATCCGCTTCCCCAGCACAAGGCGTACGTCCAAATGTAGTCGCCGCGTACAACCTCCACCTGCTTGTCGATATCGAAAATGGCGACGGCGGCATTCTCCTCGTCCGACAGAACCGCTCGGACATAGCGAGCAACTGTCGCCACCGGCACCGGGCCCTCTCCAGCAAACCAGTCGAAGGCTGCGATGTCGGTATATCCATCGCTCGGGGTCAGGAGATGGCCATCGCCATCGATAACCATGGCGCTTCCAGCATCGTTCTTGACCACAAATCGCTCGATCGATTGCGCGCGCAACGCCTTCATCACCTTGTCGTTGCCGAATGCCGTCACCTCGGCGTAGATGGGTTCGACGAGCATACGGCCGCGACAATCGATTAACCCTTGACGCCCCTTTCGCTCCGCGATGAAGGCATGGCATTCCGGGTACCATGCAAGCTCGCGCCACTCGACCGGCACCACCCACTCGTCGCCATGCGTCTTCAAGCCCCAGCGCCGCCGCAGTTGAACCAGTGCCAAGCCCATCAACCCGATATCGGCGAGATCCACCACATTGTCGAACGCTGGAGCGATCATCCAGCGTTCTTGCGCGTCAACCAGACCGCAACGGCCATCTTCCCGGCGCCACTCGCGCGGGCCCGGCCCGGCATCATCACCGCCGATGCGAGTGTCGGTGTTCTCCTGCAACGCTTCCTGGATGGCGTCGTGCGACAAGCCGTCAAAGCCGAATATCCGCATCCATTCGGCCCCGGTTGCCGAATCCGTCAAGCCCAGCGCCATGCGCACACCTCTGACATCACTGGCCGCCATACGACGATCTATCGCAGCCCACACAGCGTGACAAATCCATCGTTCGTGCTCAATGTAGCGTGCCGGATCTTCCGGGTCTTCTTCCGAATCGTCATCCCCTTCGAGCCAGTAAAGCTCATCCAAATCGGCTGAGAACACCGGGGTGGCGCCCCCCATCGTCTCGATCTCGTGATCAAGCCAGTTCACAAGAAGGTCGAGCGCTCGCGGCAGATCCGCAGCGTCCCCCGGCAATGGATGCGCTTGGAGAAACTGCACAAGCGCACCCAGCCGGAACCTCGCGACTCGCGCATCACCAAGCAAACCTGGCGTTTTAGCATCGCCGAACACGCGTTGATAGGCGAACGCTTCGCCCGCTTGACTGTCAGACAAAATAACTCGCCAAAGACTCGGAATCACATCGCTTGTTTCGGCAACTTGAATCGCCCTGCCGGTATCGTCCAATAGATAGAGCCACGCTCGATTGCTCACGTCTTCCCCCTTGTTTCACTCGCCGCGGTTGTCCGCGTCCGAGGTAGCACGCCAAAGATGGCGTACATCCGCTTTTGTGCCGACGCGCGCCGCCCGCGCGTTTGACGGCGTGCCCCCATCACGCGTGGACGCTGCCCTTGGACCCGCTGGCGATCAAGCGCGCGCCGCAGGCGGTTTTCATGCCGTCCAGCGCCACCGCGACGCCGCCAACCCGGTAGGTGCTGCTGCCTTCGGCGATCGGGAACACCCCTTTGCACTTGGGACACGACACCATGTGTCCGACGCCCGCCATCGGCTGGCCGTTGAGGTTGGTCTGCGCAAAGCCCTCTAGCACCTCGCCGCCATGGTCGGTGCGGTCGCCTTTTCGGATGATGTCTTGCATGGAGCTCTCCTTGCTGGTTGGAACGAGACGGACGGGTGCCCGCCTCACTGCTGCGCGGTCTTCGCCTGCGGCGCCGCGGCGACGCGGGGGGCAGTCTGCCGGGCGCTGTCCGCCAGCAGCGTGCGCGGCAGCGTGAAGCCCCGGAACAACTGCCGGGTGAACGGGTTGTCGGTCTTGTCGGCGGTGACGCGGTAGCGCATGCCGCCATCGTTGGCGGTGAAGCTGATATCCACCGCGTTTGCGGTGGCGCCGTTGAGCCGGGCCTGGCTAAGCAGGCGGAACATGGACCAGGGGCCGCGATAGATCAGGCCGCTGCTGTTGCCGCTGCTGTTGACCAGGGTGATGCGGCTTTCGCCGTTGCTGCCCCCGCTGAGGGTGTTGGGCCAGATCAGCCGTGCCGCATGGGTAGCGCCGTGGCTGTAGGTGATGAGCTGGCCATCCACGTTGAGCACGCTGCTGCGCCGCGTGGCGGTCAGGCCCAGCGGCTCCACCATGAACTCCAGCCCGAAGTTGCCGCGGCTGTCGAAGAAAGCGTCGCGAATGCGGTCGGCGGCTTCCAACTGCGTGAGCACGTCGGTGCGCACGAGGTAGCCGCCGCGGCGCTCGGAGTGCAGGGCTTCGAGGTTGTCTTCGAGGAACAGCTTGAGATACGCCGACTTGAACTGCTGCAGCTTGCCCTGCGGGCCGAAGAAGGCGGCGAAGTCATCCAGCGATACCTCTTCGCGGCTCGACGGCGAGAACGGGTAGCGCCCTGCCAGCCGCTCGTTGTAGAAGCGGAACACATCGGCATCCCAGCGCCGCTCGAGTTCGCCCAGCGCCTCGATCACCAGCACCTGCGACGACTCGTCGGCCAGTTTCCTGACCTGCTGGTTCAGCGGCTGTGGCAGGCCGGCCGCAATGCGCTGCAGGTTGCCGATCGGATCCGGTCCCTTCAGCGAGAAGCGGTCCAGCACCGCGGCGAGCGCGGCCTTGCCGCGATTGGGGCTGTCGTGCACGCCTTTCACCTGGTCTTGCACGCTGCCGATGGCAAGCATGGTTTCGTCAAGGTACGGCGGCTTGTTGCCCCGTGCCTCCAGCAGGTCGTTGAGGCCGGCGAACGCCCGCACGATGCTGCCCACCTGGGGCGTCACCGCATCGGGTGCCTTGCTCGCCGCCGCGCCCGACGCCTCACCGTCTGCGCCGGGCCGAGGCTTGCCGGCGTCAACGGCACGGTCGAGTTCGGTGTTGTCTCGCACGGTTTCCACCAGCCGGCGCAGCGGCGCGGCCGGACTGGTTACGCTGCCGAGGATGTCGACGGCCTGGGTGATGTCGTCGAAGTCGCGCACTTCCAAGTGGTTGAGGTTGCGCTGCCAGGTGTCGATGTAGTCGCGGTTGTAGAGCTCGCGAATCTGCACGCCCAGCGCATCCCGGTCCGCCTTGGAATAGTCGAGGGTTCGCCGCTCGCCCAAAGCCCACTGATCGATGACGGCGAGGTCTACCACGTCCTTGCTGTGCGGCTCGAAGTAGCCGCGGTAGCCCTTGGCAGTGAGCAGCGCGTCGATGCGCCCGTTCGGCGCGGGCGCGGCCGCGGCGCTGGCGGGCTGGTCGGCGGTGGTGACTGGCTTGTAGACGATGTCGAAGGCCGGCCCGATCTCGTTGCGCAGGTCCAATGGCGTGCGCAGGGACTCGCCCGCCTGCCGGCGAAGGGCGATGTACACGCGCTGCGGCAAGGGGATCTGGCGCAGCGTGCGCTGGATCTCCCCGACCCGAGCCTGGTACTGCGGGAGGTTGGCATCGGCGTACTTCATGGCGTAGTCCAGATGCTGCCGCAACGTGGACTGCACCGTGTTCTCGGCGGGGAATGTGGCCTGCCAGCGTTGCGCCATCCAGTCCTCGACGATGGGCGGGCGCCGGTTGGTGCGGTCTTCGATCATGCGATAGACCCGCAGCGCGGCGAGCTGGCGGTCGCTGTCGGCCCCGGCACCCTCCATCTCCTGCATGACGCCGCCGGCCAGTTCGGGCAGAAACCGCGTGGAGAGCAGCTTGAGGTAGGCCTCGTCGACCTTGGGCCCGATCTTGCGCCCTTGGTACAGCCCCATGTCGGCGACCACGGGCCATGCGTCGCGGTAGTCGCCGTACACGGCCACCGCGCTGCGGATTTGGTCCATCGGCGCAAGCAGGTTGCGACCGGTGGGGTCGGCGCGCTGGTCGATCGCGCTGGCGCTGAAGGCACGGCTGCGCTCGAGCACGGTGAGGGCCTTGTCGCGATTGACACCGTAGTAGTGGTACCACCCGCCCGCGATCAGCACACCACCCAGCGCGGCCACGCCCAGGCTCAAGGCCAGCGCGCGTTTCTTGTCGGCCAGCACCTTGAGGTTGTCGCTGGCCAAGCCTGCCTCGGGGTAGATAACGCGCTGGAACAGCTGCTGGGCGAAGTACACCGCGGAGCGTCCGCTGGGCTGCGCCGACGACACCGGCGGCTCGATGTGATAGCTGGCCGAGGCGTTGTTGACGAACGCGTTGGTGAGCAAGCCCTGCTGGTATACCGATGAGAAGTACAGGCCGCGCGGCAAGGCCGGCGTGACGTAGCGGTCGCTGCCGAGGACATCGACCAGGAAGCCCAGCAGCACCTGGCGCATGCCTGCAAGCTGCCGCACCAGCGAGAACAGGCCTTCGCGTTCCCGCAGCGGGGCCGTGCTCAGTGCATCGATGATGCGCTCGTTGAGCTTGGCAATGAGTTCGTCGTAGCGTTGCGCCAGTTCCGTCAGCCAGGCGTCGTAGTTCTGTACGGAGTCCAGCGTGAAGGTAAAGCCGAAGATGTCTTCGCGCACCGACTTGGGCAGGCGCGCGAAGAAGGCTTCGAAGCCGTCGAGCAGGTCAAACTTGCTCAGGACGACGTACAGGGGCGGCCGCGTGCCTAACTGACGGCTGAGTTCGGCCAGCCGCGCACGCAGCAGGATCGCCAGCGCCTTGCGATCGCTCGCTGGTTGCTCCAACAGCGTCACCAGGTCAAGGACCAGCACGACGCCGTTGAGCGGCCGCCGGCTGCGATTGTGGCCAAGCCAGCCGATCAGGTGTGTCCACAAGCGCGCGTGCAATCCCTCTGGCAAGGGCGGCTTCGCCGTGGCCGCTCCGTTCGCTGGCCCCGCCTCCACCGGCGCGGTGGCGGCGGACTCGGCCTGCGCCTGAGCACCGGCCTCGCCATCGGGCGTGGTCGCGTCTGCTGCGTCGGTGGATGTGGCAGCCGACTCTGCCTGCACACTGCGCGCTGCCATGGCGGGCGCCTTCGTGGCTTCCGGTTGGCTGATCAGCTCTCCAGGCGGATCGATCAGCACGGCCTCGCCGCCCATCCACCAGTCGATGGTATAGGCCAGATCCGGATCGTCGAGCAGACGTCGGCTCCCTGCCTTGATCTCGCCGGTCAGCGAGAAGTTCTGGTTGCTGCGGTTGATGAAACTGGTCTTGCCGGCGTTCTCTTGCCCCAGCACGAGGTACCACGGCAGTTGATAAAGCGCGTTGCGGCCGCTCAGGTTGGCACGCAGCGTGGCGAGGCTTCGATCCAGTGCGCGCTCTTGCGCCTGGACGTATCGCAGGCAGGGATCGTCTTTGCGCGCGGTGGTCTGTTCCTGCTCGGCCTCCAGGCGCTTGTTGCGGCTGCGCAGCCGCAAGGCCCAGACCAGCATCGGCAATATAAGCAGGAGCACGGTGGCCAGCACCCGCGCCGTCAGGCTCGCCAACGGCATGTGTTCCTTCCAGTGCCATTGCGGGCCGAGCCACCAGATGGCGACCAGCACGAACACCAGCCCTATCAAAAGCAACAGAGGCGTTCCCTGCTTGGCCCAACGCAGCAATGGCTGACCAAAGCGCCTTACCATCGACCAGTATTTCAGCATGGCTACTTTCCTTTCGTTGTCCCTCGCGCGTCTTGCTCGGCGGCGTCAGCCGGCTCTCGCACGCGACTGGTGAGATGGTTGTGAAGCGCCCGCTCCCACGCCGGCAGAGCATGCGATTGCATGGCGTTCAGGGCGATGCGATACAACCCGTCGGCCATCCAGCCGAAGCCGTGTTCGCTCAGCAGGTCACCCGCGATAGTCATCACGTGACACTGGTGCCGTGGGTCGTCTGCCTCGGCCTGGATCTGTTCCAGGCGGCGCATCAACGGCTCGACGCCGCCACTGTCGATCAGCGCCGCCAGCTCCACGCGCAAGGCGCTGTACTCGCGGCCATCGGACACGCCGGCGGGCGTGCCGCCCGCACCGCTCAGCCACGCCAGTGTTTCGGCGTCGACGAACGCGCGCCCATCGGAGAACTGCAGGGTCTTGAGCGCCGGCACCCGCAACACGAATCGTTCGGAGGCCTTGCGGATCGCCGCCGCCACTTCTGCCATTTCCAGACGTTGCGCGATGGCCGCCGCCAGATAGCTGCCGCGTATCCAATACGGCGAGGTGGTGACACTGCGCTCCACGCGTTGCAGCAAGGCCGGACTGACGCTGTTGGCCGTCACGGCATCCTGATAGTGCTGCGCGGTGTCCATCGACACCGCCATGAGGTCGGTACGTTGCTCGCGCTTGACAGCGGGTGCCGTCGACAGGTGCGCCCATAGTGCAAAGCGTCGCAGCGAGTAACCCGTTGGATCGTAGGCATCGAGCTGGTTGACGTAGTCGGCCAGCGCGAGCAGGGAACGCTTGGCCTCTCTCTCGTCGCCCAGCTTGAGCGGGGGCGCATTTTCGAAGTAGTCGACGCTGACGGCCCGCGCGGCCGTGCCAGCAGCCTGCGCCCCGCCCGCCGCCGAGATCGGCTCGGGCTGCGGAATGCGCGTCTCATCCATCCGCTGCTGGTACCGCGCCTCTAGCCGCGTGAGCGTCGGCACGTCGAGCTTGGCAAGCGCCGCGCAACCCTGCAGTTGATTCAGCGCATGCCGGGCGGCCTCCTGATGGGGCCGCGCCGCCGCATCCGCCTGCAACCGGGGCACTGCATCCAGCAAACGCTCGACACCCATGGCAACCAATCGCCGCTTGCCGAGGTAGCCGGTCGGCCCGGGTTTCGGATAGCCGTGCTCCCAGTACGTCGCCACAAACCCCGACAACAACCCCGCCGCCTGCGCCCACGTGCGCCAACTGGGATGGCGCAGCAAGGCGGCCATCAGGTGGCAAACGACGCGCAGGTGCTTGCAGTGGACAGTCAGGTAGCGACGCGCTGCCTCGTCGATGTACTCCCAATCGATGCTGGCCTCTTGCAGGCTGCCGAGCTTGACGATCTCGTGGTCGATGGCCTGGAAGAGTTCGTCTTCCTCATCGAATACGCCAGCCGGCTGACGCTCGTCGATGGGTGTCAGCAGGGTGTCCAGATGCAAGGTCGCGGCGTTCACCAGTGACATGCCTCACGTTGGTGAACCATCAAGGCGTGCAGTTCGGACACGTCGAACGTCGCGCCGTCGAACGGCGCATAGTCGCTCTCCAACTGCAGGCGGCCCGCGGCGGCCGTCAACGGCCGCAATTGCTCGATGGCGACCAGGCCGCGACCGGCATCCACCACTTGCCCCTCTTCGAGCACATTCCAGGGCCGCGACGCACCCAGCGGACGGCCATCCAGCAACAGGCGCAGCCTCACCCGGTTGACGTCGATCGGCGCGCCAGGCACCAGTTGCAGCCGCGAAATGTTGGAAAGGCAGCTGATCGCCAGTACCAGCCGGACGTCGCCTGGCCCGACAGCCGGCGCCGAGATCAGGATCTTCTCCTGCCCATCGGGTACGTCAGGCGCGCGCAGCAGCCGTAGGCCGCGACCCTGCGCGCCTCGCTGCGCCTCGTTGCGCTTGACCAGCGTCACGATTTCGGGCTCCGCCGCAACGGGCGCAGGCTCGCTCCGCGGTGTCGACTCGGCAGCCGGCTGGACCGGCGCCGGCGGCGTACCGGCCGCCGCATCGAAACAGGCTAGCCGCTCCAGTTGCGACGTGATCTTGGTGCAGTCCGCCTGGGCCGCCGCGACGGGCTTGCCCGAGTCGCACCCCGTCGCCGCCAGGGCGGCGGCAAACGTCAGGATCAATGCTCTCATGCTGTCGAATCCTCCCTTTCCAGATTCCATGCCAGGCACTTGCGCGCCAAGGTACGCTTGGGAATCCCTAAGCTCTCGGCGGCAAGGCGGCGAGAGCCTTGCACCTTGAGCAGCCGGTCCTGCAGCAGGCAGCGCTCGAAAGCGGCCATGACTTCGGGCAGGCTGCCGTTGTCCCAGAGTTCGTTGAACGCCGGGCCGTGATCGGCGATGGGGTCGGCAAGTGCGGCCGGCGCCGATGTGGTCAGCATCTCTCGCAAGGCGCGCAACGTGCTGCTGCGAATGACACTGCCGGAGGCGGTCTGCTCTGCCGCGGCCTGTATCAGGCTGCGCAACTCACGCACGTTGCCTGGAAACGGCTGCGCCTGGAGCCAGGCCTGCGCACGCGCCGAGATCCCCGCGACGTTCTGCTTCTGCTCGCGATTGAAGGCCATGAGCGTCGCCGCGACGAGGGCGGGAATGTCCTCCGTACGCTCGCGCAACGGCGGCAGATGCAACGCCTGTTGCCGGATGCGAAAGTACAGGTCCTCGCGGAAGCGGCCTGCGGCCACCAGCTCCGGCAGTGACCGATGTGTGGCACAGATCAAGCGGAAATCCGAGCTCTGCTCACGCGTGGCCCCCACGGGGCGAAACGCCTTGACGTTGAGCAGGCGCAACAGGGCCGCCTGCAGATCCACCGGCATATCGCCGATCTCATCAAGGAACAGGGTGCCGCCATCCGCCTCCGCGACCAGCCCTTGCCGCGCGTGGGTAGCACCGGTATAGGCGCCCCGGACGACGCCGAACAGTTCGGCCTCGATCAGGTTCTGCGGGATGGCGGCGCAGTTGACCGGCACAAACTTACCGTCGCGCGCGCTGGCCTGGTGAATCAGCCAGGCGGCGTGATCCTTGCCCGCGCCGGTCTCGCCCGCAATCAGCAAGGCCAGCGACGAATCAGCCAGTCGCAACATTTCGGCACGCAAGCGCTTAGTCGTTGCACTGGTGCCGACGAAGCCGGCCGTCAGCAGGCGCCCCGCCCGCGTACGGCTGCGTTCGGTCTCGCGCTGCCATGCCTGGCTGCGTCGTTGTGCGTCGGCAGCTCCACGTTGTTCCTGCAGGCGTGCGCCCAGTCGTTCATAGGTTTGCAGTAGACAACGCCACGCTTCCGACTGGCGCCACGCCTGCAGCGCTGAGACGTCACCCACTAGCGCCAGCACGCTCGCGGCATGGTCGCGGTCGTCGCGCATCGGCACGACGTGCATCGCCGCACGAGTCGGCAGCATCGCGCGCATGTGTTCGAACGCGTCGCCTACGCCGATCAGTGCGTCAAGCCGCTTCACCTCGTAGGGCTGTGACGATACGAAACTGTAGACCAGCGGGTTCTCCAACTCGGCCATCGGGACCGGCCCAAACGCATCACTGTCCCTCTCCCCAATCGCCAGCGGCACGAGCCACTCGCCAGTGGCGTCGCGTGCGTAGCAAAGCGCCGCGCTCAGGTCGTACGCGGTCGACACGGCGCGCAGGAACACGCCGGCCAGCTCGCCCGGATGCGCGGCGAACGCCATGTCGCGCGCCAATCTGGCGACGTCGTGCGATGCCACGCCCGCTGTGCCGGTCATTCCAGCCATGCGTCGAAGCCTCGTTCGTTCCAGCTCAACCTGGCCTGGCGGAAGGGCTCGCCTGTCGCCAGCCGGCGAAGCACGGCCAACGACAACGGGGGGAGCAGCTCGCCGTCGATACTGGCATCGAGCATCCGCGCACCGTTCGGATGACGCATGCAACGCGAGCGCAGCTCCGCGCCAGCGTCATCGTCGATGTGCAGTACAGCGTCGTAGCGCTCGGCGAAGCGCTGCTGCAGGCGTTGCAGGCGGCTGTCGACGATGTCGCTGAGCACGGCTTCATCCAGGTAGCGGTACGGCACCACCTGCATGCGCGCCAGCAAGGCCGGCTTGAAGAACTGGGTCAGGCGATCGCGCAACGCGTCAGCGTCCAGGTCGTCCAGCGGCGCGTCGTTCTGATCGAAGCCCAGGTTCGAGGTCAGTACGAAGAGGATGTTTCGGCAATCGATGCGCCGCCCTTCGCCATCGGCCAGTTCGCCCTTGTCGAAGGCCTGGTAGAAGATGTTCAGCACCTCCGGGTGCGCCTTCTCGACCTCGTCCAGCAGCACCACTGAATAGGGATGCTTGCGAATGGCCTCGGTCAACACGCCGCCCTCGCCGTAGCCGACATAGCCGGGCGGCGAGCCGAGCAGGCGCGAGACCGTGTGCTTTTCCTGATACTCGGACAGGTTGAGGGTGGTCAGGAACTGCTCGCCACCAAACAGCGCATCGGCAATGGCCAATGCGGTTTCTGTTTTACCGACCCCGCTGGGGCCGACCAGCAGGAAGGCGCCCAGCGGCGTGCCGGGCCGGCGCAGGTCAGCCATGGCCGTCAACAGATGCCGATGCAGATGTTCAAGGGCCGCGTCCTGCCCCTTCACACGCTCGCGCAGCAGCGCCGGAAGGCGCTCCAGCCGGCTGGTCGGATCTCGGCCAAGGGTGCCGACCGGGATGCCGGTCCAGTCTGCGATGACCTGCGCAATCTCGGCTGCGCCAACGTCGACATGCAGTAGCGCGCCATCGCGCTGCAGTTCGCCCAACTGGACGACCTTCTCCGCAAGCGTCGCCGCTCTGTCGTTGCCACTCTCGTCCGATCCACGTTTCCGCAGTTCGAGAATCGCGTCGACCAGCGTCTTTTGCTGCTGCCAGGCCTGTTGAAGTTGGTCGATCTGCTGCATGAGATGCTGCCGCGCCGCATCCAGCACCTCGAGTCGTCGCGCATCGGTCGGGCGACCAGCCTGCTGATCGCGCCTCAGCAATTCGGCCTCAGCCTCGATCTGCCGCTGTTCGTTCTCCAAGGCGGACATCCGTCGGGGCGGCTCGGCCTGCGCAGTCGCCACGCGCGCGCAGGCGGTGTCCAGCACGTCGACCGCCTTGTCGGGCAACTGCCGGCCTGAGAGGTAGCGCGCCGAGAGCGCAGCAGCGGCCTGCAACGCATCGTCACCGATATAGACGCGGTGCGCCTGCTCGTAGACCGCGCGCAGTCCGCGCAGAATATGCACCGCCTGCTCCACGCTAGGCTCTTCCAGCTTGACCGGCTGAAAGCGCCGCGTCAGCGCCGGGTCCTTCTCGAAGTACTTCTTGTACTCGGACCACGTGGTTGCGGCGATGGTACGCAATTCGCCCCGCGCGAGTGCCGGCTTGAGCAGATTGGCGGCGTCGCTGCCGCCGGCCGCATTGCCGGCACCGATCATCGTATGCGCCTCGTCGATGAACAGGATGATTGGCTGCGGCGAAGCCTTCACCTCGTCGATCACCGCCTTCAGGCGTTTCTCGAACTCGCCCTTGATCGACGCGCCGGCCTGTAGCGCGCCCAGGTCTAGCGCACACAGCCGGACCGCACGCAACGGCTGCGGAACCCGCTGCTCGACGATGCGCCGCGCCAGGCCTTCCACCACCGCGCTCTTGCCGACACCAGCCTCGCCCACCACGATCGGGTTGTTCTTGCGCCGACGCGACAGGATGTCGACCATCAGGTCGATTTCGGCATCGCGGCAAAGCACCGGATCAATGCGCCCGTCGCGCGCCTGCGCGGTGAAATCGTGTGCGTACTTGTCCAGCGCGCTGTCGCCCTGCCTTTGCAGCCTGTCGCCGTCCATCGGCGAAGGTTCGGCCGGTGACTCGGCGGAGCGGGCCAGGATGTCGTTGAACTGCTTGCGCAGCGCCTCCCGGTTGACGCCTTCGAACAAGCGGACCGCAGCCAACGGAAAATAGCGCGCCGCGTTGAGCAGCGCTGCCAACATCACCGCCCCACTGCGGATCGCCGGTTGTTCCAACTCCACCGTGCTCAGCAGCCATGCCTCCTGCAGCAGTTCGACCAGCAGCGGTGAGAACGACGGATAAGGCTGGGCGTGTCCACTGGTGTCCAGCGCGATGGCCGTGGCAATCGCCTGTCTTGCCTCGTCGACGTCGATCCCGTCATTGGCAAGCACCAGGCGCAAGTCGCACAGCGGGTGATCAAGCAGCGCGAAGCTCAGATGGGCCGCCGTGACTTCGGCGCCGCGCTGCCTCATGCAGATGCCGGCGGCCTCTTCCAATGCCTGCCTGCATAGTGGATTGAGGCGTCCCAGCAAAGCCTCCAGATCGACAGCGATCATCTGATCCCCTCCTTACGCGTTGAACAATTTCCTCGCCGCGCCGGACATCCATGACGTTGCGGATCCGCAACGACGAGAGAACCGCCCCGCCTTCGAGCGCACGGCCCCATCATTCATCGTGCTGATTAATCGTTAATGAGACCACATTAATGGCAATGGTGTCCATGAGACTAATCCGAAATATAACTCAGAAAATTCTTACACCGAAATATGACTCAGAAAATTCTTAAATCGGGACATCATTAAGAAAATTCTTACAGAAGATCTCGAAATTTTATTTCTTACAAAAAATCGCGAAATAGTTATGCAATTTCAGATTTATCCCATGCCCAATTCGACCCCACATCGTTTAAGATCCGCCATTGCGGCCACTCGCCAGCAAGTCCACCGACATCTACTGGCGTCCGGCGGTGGCTTCGATTGCGCGGGAGCCAGCAATGGTCAGGTTGCACAAAGCTATGGTGTGCCTTCTCATCGGGTGCGAACAATGGCGCCCCGATCTATCACGCACCCCTATATTTGAATTGGATCGAAAAGCCTAATCGAAAGGAGAGTCGCATGACATCAAAGAATGGTTCGGTCGCACCCAAAGAGCGAATCAATATTAAGTATGTCCCTGCCACCGGCGGGCAACAGGAAGAAGTCGAATTGCCGCTCAAGCAATTGGTGGTTGCCGATTTCAAAGGTCATGCCGAGGATCAAGCGCTGGAAGATCGAATGCCGGCTCGTATCAACAAGGACAATTTCGACAATGTCATGGGCGAATTCGGCCTGCAGTTGAAGCTGGATGTTCCCGCCGTGCTCGAAGACGGTGCGACGGGCGACTCGCTGCCCGTCGACCTGCGTTTCAAGTCCCTTCGCGATTTCTCGCCCGATGCAGTCGCACGCCAGGTGCCGGAGCTCAACAAGCTGCTGGAGCTGCGCGAGGCGCTCGTCGCGCTCAAGGGCCCCATGGGCAATATCCCCGCCTTCCGCAAGCAGTTGCAGACGCTGCTGGGTGATGAGGCCTCGCGCTCCACGCTGGCCAAGGAACTGGAACAGCTCCTGGAACCCGGCCAAGCCTGACGCTCCCGCATCGCCCCCTGCTGTTCAACGCGAACTTCGAAGGAACCGAACATGACGAAAGCCCAAACTGCAGCAGTCCAGACGCGCGATGCCGCGCCCAGTGGCGGACTGCTCGCCCAGATCATGGCGCAGACGCGCCTGGAACCGAGCCAAGAAGGTTATGCCGTCGCCGAGCGCGGTGTGGCCGCCATCATCGCCGAAATGCTCAAGAGCGACGAGCGCGAACAGCCGGTCAACAAGCAGTTGATCGACCGGATGATCGCCGAGGTCGACCGCAAGCTCGGCAGGCAAGTCGACGTCATCCTGCACGACCCGCAGTTCCAGCAGTTGGAATCCGTCTGGCGCAGCGTGGCGAAGCTCGTCCAGTCCACCGACTTCCGCGCCAACATCTACATCGACCTCCTACACGTCACCAAGGAAGAGCTGCTGGAGGACTTCGAGAACGCCACGGACATCACCCGGAGCGGCTACTACAAGCACGTCTATACGGCAGGATACGGCCAGTTCGGCGGCCATCCGGTCGGTTGTGTCGTCAGTAATTACACCTTCGGTCCGTCGGCGCCGGATATCAAGCTGCTGGGCTACCTGGCCGCCGTCGGCGCGATGGCCCACGCCCCCTTCCTGGGCGCGGCGGGGCCGGAAATGCTGAACCTGGAATCCTTCCAGGATCTGCCCAACCTCAAAGAGGTCAAGGACTCCATGGAAGGGCCGACCCACACGAAGTGGCGCGGCCTGCGCGAGTCGGAGGATGCGCGTTATCTCGGGCTGACCATGCCGCGCCACGTACTGCGCGCCCCGTATGATCCGTTGGAAAACCCAGTGCGCAGCTTCAGCTATCGCGAAACCATCGATGGCCAGCATGACCGCTACCTGTGGGGCAATACCTCGTTCCTGCTCGCCAGCCGGATCAGCGACAGCTTCGCCAAGTACGGCTGGTGCCCGAACATTATCGGGCCGCAATCGGGCGGCACGGTCGAGGACCTGCCCGTGCACCTCTACGAGTCGCTCGGCAACCTGCAGACCAAGATCCCGACCGAAGTGCTGATCTCCGATCGCCGGGAGTTCGAGCTTTCCAGCGAGGGCTTCATTCCGCTGACCATGCGCAAGGACAGCGACAACGCCGCCTTCTTCTCGGCCAACTCGGTGCAGAAGCCCAAGCTGTTTCCGAAGACCCCTGAAGGCCAGGCCGCCCAAACCAACTACATGCTGGGTACGCAGTTGCCCTATCTGTTCATCATCAACCGCATGGCGCACTACATCAAGGTGTTGCAGCGCGAACAGATCGGCAGTTGGAAGGAGCGCCAGGACCTGGAACGCGAGCTCAACACTTGGCTGCGTCAGTACGTCGCCGACCAGGAGAGCCCGTCGTCTGACGTGCGCAGTCGCCGCCCGTTGCGCGCCGCTCATGTCGTGGTGCAGGACGAGGAAGGCAACCCCGGCTGGTACAAGATCACGATGACCGTGCGTCCGCACTTCAAGTACATGGGTGCCAGCTTCGAACTGTCGCTGGTGGGTCGCCTCGACAAAGACAAGGAATGAGGAGCGCCTGAGCCATGCCACGTTCGCCCGGCCACGGCAGCCTGTTCGAACGGCTCGATCCGGACGTGCCGCCGCGGCGTGCACGCACCCGGCAGGCGTTGGCGGCGGAACGCATTGCAGCGATCCGCCGCCAGCTCGAATCGATCCTCAACGCCCGCCGGGGCAGCTCGCAGAGCTGCCCCGGCTTTGGGCTGTCCGATCTCAACGACCCGGCGCTGAGCCGCGCCGATCTTCGATCCCATCTGTGCGAAGAAATACGCGCCGTTATCGCACGCTACGAACCGCGCGTACGGGTACTGCAAGCCCGCCCCTGCGAGGACACGCAAGCGCCGACCGACCTGCGCTTCCGGCTGTTGTGCGAGGTACGACTCGGGAGCGATGAGGAGCAGGTCGAGTTCGACCTGGCGTTCTCGGGAGCGGCACATATCGCCAGCGTCACGTAAGCCCGCATCACGGGGGGAAGAGAAACACGATGCCATTCAAAAAGCTGTTCCGGCAGGAACTGGAGTTTCTGCGCCAGTCCGGCCACAAGTTCGCGCAGGATAACCCGGGACTGACGCACTTCCTGGGCGAAAACGCGCACGACCCGGATGTCGAACGACTCCTGGAAGGCACGGCCTTCCTCACCGCCAAGCTCGGCGCCAAGCTCGAGGCCGATTTTCCCGAGCTGATCCACTCGCTGTTGCAGATGCTCTGGCCCAACTACCTGCGCCCCATTCCGAGCATGACCACGGTGCACAGCGAAGCGACACAGGTGGAGCTGACCAAGGGCAAGCTCATTCCCCGCGGCACGCGGATTCAATCCGAGCCCGTCGACGGCATCCCCTGCGAGTACCGCACCTGCCACGACCTTTGGGTGTGGCCGTTCGATCTGACCAAGGTCGACGCCGAGCACTCGCGGGAACGGTCCGTCATGCGTGCGCAGTTGAGCCTGACCAGCCAGGATCTGCCGCTCGACGCACTGGGATGTGATGCGCTGCAATTCCATCTCAGTGGAGACGACACCACCGCGCAGACGTTGTATCTCTGGCTGGCGCATTATCTGGAAGAAGTCCACCTGATCGTTGGCGAAACGTCGCGTCGCCTGCGCCCGGATCAACTCAAGTTCGCGGGCTTCGATCCGGAAGACGCCCTGCTGCCCTATCCGCAGAACGTGTTCGATGGATACCGGGTTCTGCAGGAGTACTTTGTATTCCCCCAGCGCTTTTTCTACTTCTCGCTGACGGGCTTGCGCCGGCTGTGGCCCGCGCACAAGGCAACACAGTTCACGGTGGAGTTTCGCTTCAAGCGGCCGATGCCGGTCGACATCCGCATCACCGACAGGGATTTGTCGCTGCACTGCACGCCGGCGGTCAATCTATTCACACACGATGCGCAGCCGATGGACCTGAATGGCCGCGCCGTGGACCAGCTCATTGTGCCGTCTGGCCCGCGCCCCGACGCCTACGAAATCTTCAGCGTCGACGAGGTGACCGGGTGGGCCCGTGACATCCATGGCAAGCGCGGCCGATATCTGCGTACCTACCCGCCCTTCGAGTCGCTGCTGCACGAGATCGAGCACAGCCACGGACGCAACTCGCTCTATCAGCGCACGCGCATCGAGCGCGCCTACGACAACGAAGGCTTGCAGCATCGGATTGCCTTCGTCCGCGCCGACGACGCGGACTACATCGGGGAAAACGAGACGGTCTCCCTCACGCTGACTTGCACCAACCGGGATCTGCCGCTGTCCTTGGGCATCGGCGATATCCACCTGAGCGGCGAGAGCACCGCCAGCCAGCTGCATCTGCGCAATATCTCCGTGCCCACGCCCTCGTATCGCCCTAGCCTCGACGGCGAGCTGCTGTGGACGCTGCTGTCCAATCTGTCGCTCAACTACCTGTCGCTGCTCTCCGTCGAGCCGATGAAGGCCGTGCTGCGCGCCTACGACTTCGCCGCCCTGCACGACATTCGCCGCGCCAGGGCAAGCCAGCAACGCCTGAACGCCATCGTGGGGGCCGAGACCGCGCCCATCGACCGCCTCATCCGCGGCCTACCGGTGCGCGGTATGCGCACGCGCCTGAAGCTGGACCAGGCGGGCTTTCTCTGCGAGGGAGACCTGTTCCTGTTCGGCACCGTGCTGAGCCACTTCTTCGCGCTGTACGCGAGCATCAATTCCTTCCACGTGCTGGAAGTTGTCAACACGACCAACAACGAGACATACACATGGCCCATGCACACCGGCGTCCAACCGCTGATCTAGCCGATGTCCTGTTGGGCGACGCCCGGAACCACGATTTTTTCCAGTTGCTCGAGCGATTGCATCGCCTGCACGGCGACGACCTGGAGGCACCTGACCGCCTGCGGCCAACGCGCCAGCGCGTGCGGCTCTCTGCGCACGCCGGGCTGGGCTTTCCCGCTTCGGATGTCGTTCACGCCGAACGCCTGCCTGAAGGCTCATCCAGCGACTACCTGGTGCAAGCCACATTCTTCGGCCTGCACGGCACCGACTCGCCGCTGCCGGGCCACTACCTGGACCGCCTCGCCTTCGAAGCGGGCCAAGGCATCGGCATCCGTCCAGCCTTCGTTGACGCCATCAATCATCGTCTGCTGACGCTGCTGCACCACACGTGGCGCAAGTACCGCTACTTCGTGCGCTTTCGGCCCGGTGCCACCGACCAGTTCTCGCGCTGCGTGTTCGCGCTGGTCGGCTTGGGCGATGCCCGGATGCGCGGCGACACACCCATCGCGTGGAGCCGCCTGCTGAGTTTCGCAGGCGTCGTCGCCAGCCGCAGCCGCGCCCCCTCCATGGTCGCCGGCATCATCGCGCATTGCTTCGATCTACCATCGGTGAAAATCCGGTCGTTCGAGCTGCGCTACGCCGACGTGCCGCTCGACCAGCGCAACCTGCCCGGCGAAGCCAATTGCCGTCTCGGTCGAAGCTTTGTCCTCGGCAGGCGCGTTCGCACCCGGCAAAGCAAGTTCACCATCCGCATCGCCGGCCTCACCCGCGATAGGTTCCGTGACTTTCTGCCGAACGGCGCCGAGTTTCCCCGTCTGTGCAAACTGATCGACGTGCTGCTGCGCGAGCCGCAAGCCTACGACTTGGAACTGGGTCTGCGCGACGGTGAAGTGCGCCCGTTCAATATCGCCCGCGGTCACGGCAGCCATCTGGGCTGGACCAGTTTTCTGCAGCAATCAAACGGCGATCGCGCGCCCGCGGTACGCGTCAAGGTGCGCCAATGAACACCTTCGAACGTTCCGCACAAGTCGCCCTGGTGGTCACCAACCCGCAAGGCCTTCGGCTGGGTAGCCTGCCGCGTCACCACTTCGGTCCGGCAGGCGGAATCATCGGGTCCATCGCCGCCGATTGGGTGCTGGCCGATAGCCGCGGCCACGTGCAGCAGCGCCACTGCGAAATTCTGCTGGAGGATGGCGCCTTTTGCATGGTGGATCGCTGCGGCCACACACGCATCAATGACAGCCCGGATCCGCTCGGCCAGGACGTCAGCGTGCGATTGCATGATGGCGACCGCCTTTTGATCGGGCCGTTCCACGTCGCGGTGCATCTGGAGGAAGCGGGGCATACGCTACCCGATCCCGGCCGCCATCTTGCCGAGCACAGCATCGACGAGCTGCTCGACCCGGACCGCGCCGACGCCGACACACTGCCGGATCTTCCTGCCGACGACGGCGCCGAATCATTGCCCGAATCCCGGTCGCCCCTGGATCTTCTGCGACCGCTGGACCAGGAACTGCTCGACCCACTGCAGGCTCTCGACGCCATCGCAGCGCAAGGCAAGACCGAGCGCGCCAGCGCGCCGCTCGACCCCAGGCACTACGGCATGACCGAGGTGCCCGCGCCCCCCGACCTCGCCCACACACGCTTCGAAGCCTTCACCGGCTCGCCTCACCTCTCTCGCGGAGATCACCCCATGTCATCGAACGACCTCACACCCGACACTGCTTCCGCTTGGGATACCGACGCACACCCAGATCAAGGCGGCAGCGCGGAGGCCATCACCACCCTGCTCGAAGGACTAGGCGTCCCGCTGGGTGATCTGGACGGCCCGTCACGTCACCGGCTCATGCAAGAAATCGGGCTCACGCTGGCGGCCATGATCCGCGGCTTGCTCGAACTGTATCGCTCACCGCTGCACGCACACGAGCGAATCGCCATGCAGAACCGAACCCTGCAGCCCATCGAAGACAACCCGTTTCGCCTCGGGCAAGACTATGCGCAGACGGTACAGGCACTGTTCTCCCGTCAGCGCAGCCCGGTCCATCTCACGGCGCCGGCCGCCGTCGAGGAAAGCCTCACCCAGGTACGGCGTCACCAGCAAGCCATCGTCCGCGGCATCGAGGGCGGGCTGGACGCGCTGCTGCAGGCCTTCGACCCGGCACTACTGATCGAACGTTTCCAACGCTACCGCCCCGACCCGCGCGCCACCGCAGGCGAATCCGACTGGGCCTGGACCATGTACGCCAGCTACTACGACGAACTCCGCTCCGAGCGGCAACGTGGATTCGACAAGCTCTTCTGGGAAGTCTTTGCCCAACATTACGATCGTGCCCTGCGAACGGAGCCCCGATGACTCGGGCGCTGACGATCCTTCTGCTGGCTACCCTGCTGAGCGGCTGCAGCACCGTAGGGAACGCGCTCAAGAAGACCGGCCAGGTTCTGATGGACCCGTCCATCCAGGTCGGCTCCGCCGACGATCAGCCGACGCAGGTCGCGCTCAGCCTCTATGCAAGCCCGGACGTCAACCCCAATGCGCAGAGCGACCCGCCTGCGGCCGCATCGGCAAGCGTAGCGCCGCTTCCGCTGGACATCGGCAAGCGCAATGGGCCTTTCGCCGTCAATTTCAGTAGTCGTAGCCGGGCTGAGCTGATCGCCAGTCTGCGCGAGCTGCTCGGGCACTTCGAAAAAAACCCGCCCGAAGGCGCACCGCTGCCCACCGTCGCTGCGGAGCCACCGCGCGGCACACTGCGCAGCCCCTTGCCGCCGCCCGGATACCAGCCCGACGAGGCCGATCTCGACACGCCCTTACCCCTGGCGGCCGCCAATACGACGGACCGCGCGGGTGGCCTCGCGCCGGGACAGTACCGCGCCGAACATGCGCTGGCGGACGATGCGCCACCGCCTGCGTCGGCCAGCAAGGCCGCCATGCCCATCGCGTTCCGGATCATCCAGCTCAGGGACGATTCGCTGCTGCTCAACGCCACCTTCGATCAGATCCAGCAAGACATCAAGAAGGCACTGGGCAGCACCTTCCTGCGCGCCGACGACTACGTACTGCTACCTGGCCAGTTCAAGTTCCTGTCCTTCCGCCCGCTGCACGAGGAAGCGAACTATCTCGCCATCGTCGCCGACTTCGGCAGCACCAACAACGCCGTGTGGAAAGACGTCTACCGGCTGGAGCCGCGCGGACGCAAATACGCCCTGCTGGTGTCCATGCAAGGCAACCACGTTTCCATCATCGACGAGAGCCGGCAACCCGCGCCCTCGTCATCACCCAGGAGCAAGCATTGAGCAGCAAGAACCCTATCGTCCTGAGTGAAGGCACGTTCTTCGAGCCGCAACACCTGCAGCAGTTGGTGAGGGTGCTCGAGCACCAGGCCAACAGCCGTTTCGATGCCGTGGCCGCCTACCCCTACGGCTTCCGCGAACTGCAGCTCAACCAGGAACTGCTTGCCTTCGGCAAGCTGGCCATCACCCGCGCCAGCGGCGTGATGCAGGATGGCACCGTGTTCGACATCCCGCACGACCAGCCGCCCCCGGAGCCGCTGGTCGTGGCCGACGACACCGCCGACAACCAGATCGTCTACCTGACGCTACCGCATCGCTCCGATGGCGAGTTGGAAATCCGTTGGCCGGAGGCGCACGCACGGCATCGCTATGTCATGCGTACCGAGGACATCCGCGACACCCACAGTCTCCATGGCGACGACCGGCCGATCGACCTTGCGGTCCCCAACCTGCAACTGGCCATCGAACAAAAAGACCGCAGCGCCTATACGAGCCTCGCCGTCGCCCGCATTCGCGGCAGACGCGCGGACGGCAGCCTGCTGCTGGACGACACCTTCTACCCCACCAGCCTGACCCTGCTCGCCTTACCCACGCTGGCCGGCTTCCTGGGCGAAGCCGCCACGCTCATGCGCGAGCGCGCGCGCACCATCGCCGCGCGCATCGGTACGCCCGGGCAGGCCGGTGTCGCCGACATCACCGATTTCAACCTGTTGCAGGCGCTCAACCGCATGCAGGTCGAACTGCAAGCGCTATCCCGCCTGCCCAACGCGCATCCGGCCGTGGCCTACGTCGCCTTCCTGAAAGCATGCGGCGAATTGGCCACCTTCATGGAGGAAGGGCGTCTGGCTCCCGAGCTGCCGGCTTACCGCCACGACGACCTGGCCGCGGGCTTCCGGCCGTTAGAAACCACCCTGCGGCGTTATCTCGCCACGGTACTGCAACCCCGCGCGATCTCGCTGCCGATCCGCAAGCAGCAATACGGCACGCTCACCGCTGCCGTGGCCGAGCCGACGCTGCTCGAAGAGGCCGACTTCATTCTCGCCGTCTCCGCGCAAATGCCCTTGGAAAAACTGCGCCAGCTTTTCCTCCAGCAATCCAAGGTGGCCTCCATGGAAAAGCTGGGCGAACTCGTCCGGCGGCAACTACCTGGTATCCCGCTGTCCCCCTTGCCCGTCGCGCCACGGCATCTGCCGTACCACGCCGGGTTCACCTACTTCCAGCTCGATCGCAGCCACCCGAGCTGGCACCAGATGATGCAGCAGACCTCGGGCTTCGGCTTCCACGTCTCCGGCGATTTCCCGGGACTGGAACTGGAATTCTGGGCAATCAGGAGACAATGACATGAGCACCACCGTCACCATCGGTAGCGACCGCAACTTTCACCGTACACCGCCGTCGCCCAGCATCGACCAGAAGCCCGATATCGCCTTCGATACCGTCGAGCTGCTCGACTACGACGTCGATCTTGCGTTCCAGTTGCGCGGTCATAGCGTCAACCCGCTGGTTGACGCCGCCATGCCCCTGTTCGGCCTGGTCATCCGTCTGCGGCGCCTGAAGGCCTACGCTCACGTCGACGCACTGCACGCGACGATCCACGACCAGATCTCGGCCATCGACGAAGAAGTGCGCCGTCACAACTACGACATCGCCACGCTGCGCGCCTACCGCTACGCGTTGTGCAGCTTCGTGGACGACGCCGTGCTCGACACACCGTGGGGCGCCAACTCGGTCTGGACGGAACGCTCGCTGCTGAGCATCTTCCAGAACGAAACCTGGGGCGGCGAAAAATTCTTCACCGTGCTCGCGCGCATGCAGATGGAACCCGAACAGTATCGGGACGTACTCGAGTTCAAGTACTTCTGCCTCTGCCTGGGCTTTCGCGGCAAGTACGGTCTGCAACACAACCAGGAAGAGTCGCTCAACGCCATCATTCTCAAGCTCCATCGCATCCTGCGCCAATTGCGCGGCGAGCCGCCCGAGCAACTCACCGATGCGCAAGCCAACGTGGCCTCGCAACGCTATCGCATCAGCCGGCAATGGCCCGCATGGAGCCCCTGGGCACTGGTAGCCGGCGTGCTGCTCAGCGTCTACGCCCTGTTCGCGGTAAGGCTGGGCCATACCTCCGAGCTTGTCCTGCGTTCGCTCGACGGCATCCTCAAACCCTGACGCGCCACCACGGCAGGAGGCCACCATGCCCACCCAATCCGACCTGCGCTTCACCTTCACCATCCACGGCACGGACGGCAAGATCGACCTCGAC
>NZ_JBYOJU010000078.1:26789-27043 GCF_057798855.1 Cupriavidus sp. 96C5-1
GTCGTCGCGTTCACCCTCGACGAAGGCCTCTCACAGCTCGACCGCCTCGAACTCGATCTCGCCAGCCACGCCCCCGACATCGACTTCGACCAGGTGCTCGACCGCCCAGCCCTGCTCACCCTCTGGCACGGCTCGCGGCCCGTGCGCCGTGTCCACGGTCTCGTCAGTACCTTCGAGCAACGCGACTCCGGCTTTCGACGCACCCGCTACCGCGCCGTCGTCGAGCCACGCCTCGCACGCCTCGGCCTGTGCGC
>NZ_JBYOJU010000079.1:0-24606 GCF_057798855.1 Cupriavidus sp. 96C5-1
TGCTCCGGCTCGCGTTGACGTTGACCGAGGCGACGGGCGATACATAGGAGGCATTGCCGCCCACGCTGGTGACATCGCGGGTATCACCGCCACCGCTGTGGCCCACGTTCATGCCGTAGGTGAACGCGTTGTCGGCCCCCAGCGAGCCCGTGACCGATTGCAGGATGCTCTGGGCGCCGCGGGTGTCGTGCTGCAGGCTGGTGAAGGAATAGGGCGCATGCCGGCCATCCCCCAGCGGAATCCCGACGTTGAGCAGGATGCGGTTGTCCCAGCGGCCCCTTGTGAGGTCGAACTGGCGGGACACCGAGATGCCATAGTTGATGCGCCGGTAGTTGTTGTTGTAACCGAGCTGGAACTGGGTGTCGTTGCCGGAGCGGCTCCAGTAGTTCTGGGTGCTGCCCGCCAGGTAGATCGATCCGTAGCCTGGCGGCAGCGCCTGGTTCAACGTCAACTGCAAGCGATTGCGCTGCACGCCACTGATGGCCAGGCCTCTGGCATCGCGCTCCATGTCGCGCAAGATGGCGGCATCGGCGAAGTTGAGGTAGCCGCTGCTGGAATAGCGGTAGGCCGCCAGGCTGACGTTGGTGCCGATGGGTTCCAGCAACTTGCTGTAGACGAGACGGATGCTGTGCCCGTTGCGATCCGGCTGCTTCTGCAGGCGCACCCAGGCCTGGGTGACGTCCATGCCGAGCGCGCCAAAGGGGGTATTGAGGCCCGCGCCAAGCGCCACTGCCGTGTAGTCCTGGGCCGCCAGCAGCCCGCCATAGCCGGTCAGCATGTTGGTGAAGCCATGTTGCACCGTGGCCTGCAGCATCTTCGGCGCGCTACGGACGTTGGGGTTCCGGTACTGGCCGGCGGTGACCTGGTAGCGCGTGATGCCCGGACGCAGGGAATTGACCGCCGCCGCATAGGGCACCTTCGAGATGCGCACGCTGCCGTCGGCCTCGGTCACGACCACTTCGAGGTCGCCGCCGTAGCCGGTGGGATACAGGTCGTCAATGACGAAGGCGCCTGCGGCCACCGTGGTTTCGTAGATGATGTTGCCGTTCTGGCGGATCTGCACGCGGGCGCTGGTGTTGGCGATGCCCCGGATGGTGGGGGCGTAGCCGCGCTGCGACTCCGGGTACATCCGGTCATCGCTGGCCAGCTGCACGCCGCGGAAGCCGATGCTGTCGAATATGGTACCGTCGGTGAATGCATCGCCGAGGACGACCTGGCTGCGGATGGCGGCAATGCTGCGCTGCAGGCTGGTCTGCACGCTCTGATAGCGGGTGCCGGCCTGGTTGTCGTGGCTCAGGTTGCCGAGGTGCCGGAAACGCCATGCGCCCACGTTGACACCGGCGTTGAGACCGACATAGGCGAACGACGTGGACTGCCCCAGGCTGGAGGAACGATAGGCATTGGCGTTGTACTGCAGACGCGCGGCGGTGACGCCCTCATCCCAGTACTTCGGGTCGACATAGCCGCGGGCCCTGCGCTTGAGCGCGGCTTGCGGCAGGCTGATGTCGAGTCGCTGTTCTCCGTTATCGAACTCCGCTGTACCGGCATTCACCAGCTCGGGCAGCGGCGCGCATGCACCGTCGGCAAGGCGGTTCGCTGCTTCCGGAAGGAGCTTGACCAGGTCGACGCCGACGCGTTCGAGCAGGACACGGTCGAAACAGGGCTGCACGTTGCGGCTGTCATTGCCGACCTGCCGCACGGAAACCTCGGCGCGCCCCAGCCAGGTCTGGTTGACGTAGAGATCCGCGCGATAGGTTCCCGGCAGGGCCACGTTGCCTTTGTTGAACCGGCTCACATCGATGGGCCCGCCGCCGTTCTGGCGAAGGAACTGGTCGTTGAACTCGACTTCCGCCACCATGACGGGGCCTGGCTGGCCGGCTCTGGCGGTTGTCGCACCCGCTCCGGCGAACAGGCACACGAGCACCGCACTGATCGGGCTCAAGCGGAAGGCATGCGACTTCGATCTCTGTAATTGCATCGTCCCTATTAATAAGAATCGGGCGTGGATGCCCTGGAAACCAATATGTCCCGGCCTGTTCCGTCGCTGGATCACTGGGCGGATACCGTTCCGAGTTCAATCTCGGCGTCCATCGGGCCGCCGTAGTCGTTGATGGCCTGGTAGCGCATGCGGCTAGGCGTGCCAGTACCTACCTCGCCCGAAAGCGGGAAGACCTTCGTTTCGCCAGGGCCGACCATCCCGCCATCCTCAAAGCGGGCGGTTTTGCCGCCGCCGGTGACTTCCAGCCTGCTGAAGGAAGCGTGATAGGCCGTGGGATTGCGCGCTTCGAGAGCCTGTTGGTCGCCGGCCTTGACCAAGCGCCACGCAATCTGTGCCGGGGCCTCGCCTGCGCTGCCCTTGAGGCCGGCGGGGCGGTAGAACAGCTTGATGCGCGATCGGAACGCGAACTGCAGGCGATTGACTTCGGCCTCGTCGCCGGTGGGCTTGGGCGGTATTTCCACGACGTTGAGCCAGAACACCGACTCCCTGTCCGGAGGCAGCGGCTCGCCCGTATGGAGGATGCGCAGCGTCTGTCCCTTGCTGGGGTCGATGCGGGACACGGGCGGAGTCACGGTGAACGGGACGGCAATCTCCGCCGGCGCGGCCTTCGCATCGCCGTCGTCGATCCATGCCTGCACCAGCGCCGGGGCCTTGCCCTCGTTGCTGAGTTTCATCACGGCTTCGGATTCTCGTGCGTCATAGATGACCCGCGTTCCCGCAATGACGACAGATGACAGGGCGGGAAACGGACAGAGCAACATGGACACACCGAGCGCCGCGATCAGGCGCTTCGTGATCGAATGCTTCATGGGATCGAAAGTGGAAACGGAGTTGTACCGGGAAGGCGGAGCGGCCACCGGGGCCGCTCCGCATTTCAGCGTACCGCTGCCTCGGTGGTCCGCTGACGCCGACTTACTGGTAGGCGATGGTGTAGAGCACCTTGGAGTTCGCCGCGCCGGCGGTGGCTACACCTGTCGCGACGTACTGCACGAAGTACGACAGGGTGGCGGAGCCGCCGGTGATCGCAACCGCCTTCGAGTTCTGCGACGCGTCGGCGTAGCCAGCCTTGATCGCGGTGGCGTCGGAGTTCAGCAGACCCAGCTGGACATTGGTGGCGCCATTGGCGTCCAGGTTCAGGTTGCCGCTCGCGTCGGTAGTCGAACCCGCCTCGAAGTAGGTGTGCACATTGCCCCCGGTCCCCGTGCAGTTCGTCAGCGCGATGTTGAACGGCGTACGGCCGGCCGTCTGCCCGGCGCTGGCCAGGCTCGCGCTCGACACGGGCGGCAGCGTGACGGTGAAGTTGGTCGCGGCGGCACCGCCGTTGATGGTGCAGGTCTGCGCGGTGATACTACCGTTGAAGGTAATGGTGCCATCGGCTGCCAGCGCATTCTGGGAGAGAGCGATGACGCCGGCGGCGATCATGGTTGACAGCAGCTTCGTTTTCATGGGTGAACCTCAAAGAGAAGAGTAAAGAAGAGAAAAAAGGAGACTACAGAGAGCATGCAGGCGGCCTTTCTATTGCCGAGGCATGCAGCTACTTCACAATTTCGCCCGTAAATAAATGGGCTAAAATGTCCTTTGCAAAATCAAAGAGATGATATTCAATGCTTTCCCATTCATAACGGTATCCGGTCGTGCATCGAAACTCATTGCATCTGAGATGCGGACGACGTTCTCCGTCATTCATCGCCAGGAGGAGAAAAGTGCCCTAGTATCCAGTACGGTTATCAGGCAAAACAGCCCGAGGCATATGTGCATAGACTTCCCCGATCTGCGACTGCGGGCGCCCGATATAGAACCCCTGGATTTCGATGTCTCCGCGCGCGGTTAGCCACTCGAGTTGCGCTCCGGTTTCAACCCCCTCAACGACCACCCGAAGTTTTAATCTCGCGCACAGATCGAGAAGTGCCTCAAGAACAACGCAACTTCGCTCGACGGTTGGGATTCCTCGAAGGAAGGATTTGTCGAGCTTTACTCCGTCAATTCGCATGGAACTTAATGCTGAAAAGGGCGGATAGGCAGAGCCGAAGTCATCGCACATGAGGCGAATCCCAAGTCCTTTAATAGGATCCGTAAATTCCCTCAGCGAAAGCAGTGTCGAAGCGTCTTCCGTCTCGACAATCTCGAGATCGAATCTGCTGGGCTCCACATGATAATGCGCCATGATCGCCGTAATCCGTTCGATCAATCTCTCATCGACCAAAACCGATGGCTCCATATTGACGGCAATACGGGTTGGAATTTCTGGATTTCTTTCCTCCAAAACAGCCAATTCCCTGCAGGCGGACTCAAGAACAAAATAGAAGATCTCGCGCGCAAGTGCCTCATCAGAGAATGCGTGACGAAACGCACCGGGCAGCAGCAGCCCGTAAGTCGGGTGGTGCCAGCGCAGCAGACACTCTACGCTGGTGACACAGGCACTTCGCGCGCGCCATATTGGCTGAAAAACGAGGCCGAATTGCTCTGCGATCAACCCTTCATGTACGCGCTTGACAATGGCCTGAATGCCGGCTGCCGGAATGTCGGCTCGAGAGCCGTCGACAAGAAATATATTACCGACGCCCTGTACCATCCCGTTCCCCTGTATTTCCAAGTTCTTCATGGATTTATCCATCTTTTCCGCCAATGGATAGTCAGAGAGTGCGACTTCGGCTCCCCCAATCAATTGGTTCGAGATGAAATCTATCTGGATCGAACGCTCGGAACCGCATGCGCATCAATTGTCGCAACGGACCTGCGAACTCGCTCAACGAAAGCAAGGTTGAGACTTCCTCGATCTCCTCGATCTCCAAATCGACGCTGCCCGGGTTGACACAGATTTGGTGGTGCCTCGACGTAGAGATATCTCAAGGACAAATCTTATCGACAGAATTCAGGGTCGGATATAGTAAGTTGTCCATTTGCTGCGAACTTTCCTCCCGCGGCTGATTACGTTGATCGTGCCACCGCGACCCTAGCTAAGCCCTCGATGAGGCTCACCGTTATCGCGCTCCCCTGCTGATTAGCCAGATCGCCATCGGAACCTGGATGATTGCTGCCGGCGGTTCAGCGCCGTCGCACTCGATTCTCGATCTGCTCGTGCACAATGCACGGGGCGCCGCTGTGGATGTATGAGTGCCACCCCTTGGGACCCTGTTTGCCGCGCGGTCCAGCTTCGTGAGATGCATTCATCCACGTTCGCGCGAAATGCGTGTCCCGTTTCGGCGAAATGGACAAACAGGTGATGCGCGCCCTTCGGCAGGGCCAAAGGCCTTCCAGCAACGCCCTGTCAAAGATTCAGATCTATTCCTGCATTGCTGGGGTGTCGCCGATTATTTGCTGCGTCGCAGCAAACTCCCATGGTGTACGGTGGCTCAACGCACAATGACGGTCGCCGCTCGCCGCAATCGTTGCGCTACGCCGGAACGACAGCGCAGGGGTGGGCAACACTCGTGAACCAGTGCTCGTTGACACCGTCCCGGAACCGCGTGTTGAATGGCTCGACCCATGCATTCTCTTGTGGCTTGCCGGCCCGAATCAGTTTCGATATCACGCTACTGCTATAGGCCCACTGGTCGAGCGCGTGGCTGGTGAACTCGAACCGCTGGCCTGCGCGTAGCACGTCGGGTTCGCCTCAACCGGCTCTCACGATGGCGAATACGCGGTTCCACGAGGACCATCGGAGAATTCCGTCACTTCGCCCCGTACATTTGAGCGAGAGCGCTTCGCAGTTGATTTTCCGATACCGGCTTGGTCAGAAAGACGTCTGCACCGGCGTCACGGCATCGCTGTTCCGTCTCCTTTAAGACGGAGGCAGTAATGGCGACAATCCGCGTACGGTGATTGGATGCAAGCTCACCAGCGCGCACACGCAAAATCAACTCAATGCCGTCCAGCTTCGGCATGTAGACATCGGTGATGAGGAGTGCAACTCTCGTAGTCGAAAGAACACTCCATGCCTCTTCACCATCGCTACAGGTGAGGACCGCCTCGCAGCCTAGCTGCCTCAACTGATTCGTCAGCACCAGGCAGTTAACGGGACTGTCATCCGCTACTACCACTGGGCCCATCGCCGCCCAATCCAGCGAGGGTTCGGCGAAGCCGCTATCCGCGGCTTCCTCACTTGCATTCTGGGCGATCGCTTCCTGGCAAGCGGCAACAAAGAGACACCAGCTCGGTGGGTTCGCCCAATAGTTCGGCAACTCCGAGACGCCTTCCGGCCGCACGGAATCGAACCGCCCAACCAGCATGGCATGCCCCGGCCACCCGGGCATGCCACCTTCCGCGTCCCGCACATACAGGGTGGGCGTCCCCCTATCCCGCGGCCACAATCGTCCCTCAATCGGCTCCATCCCTGCCGCTAGCGCGAAGGCCCGCAGTGATTTTGTTACGTGGATCATTCCGGTACCGATGAGAATCACCCGCCCCTTGAACTCCGGGAAATCGTACTGCTCACGCTCCGCGGTCAGCTCGATCTTAAGTATCACCGACGTCCCGAGATGTTCGGCACTCGCGATCTCTACGGTCCCACCCATCATCTCAACCAGACGCTTGCTGATCGCCAGGCCAATTCCCACTCCGCCGAAACGACGTGTGAGCGTCCCCTCGGATTGCTCGAACGGGAGAAACAGTCCCTTCTGGGCCGTCTCCGGGATACCGATCCCGGTATCGTAGACTGTAAGCACCACCTGCTGCCTCGCGCCGTCTACTTTTCCGAGATTCACCGATATCCCAACGCGGCCTTGCGACGTAAACTTGATTGCGTTCGAAAGAAGGCTGAGCAAGACCTGGCGAAGCCGGTACGCGTCTGCAAGATACGTTGCGGCAACACCCGGCTGGACGTATACCTCCATCTCAAGTCCCTTACTCTCGCCGCTCCCCGCCAGTGCCGCCATGACCTCATCAACGACCTCCCGAAGATCCGTAGGTGCCGGTACCATGGCAAGCGTACCGGCATCAACCATTGAATACTCCAGGATGTCGTTAAGTATCTGCATCAGTGCTTTAGCGGAGCTGTCCGCAACGTCCAGGTAATGCCGTTGTTGGGCATCAAGAATGGTTCGCCGCAACGCTTCCAACAGACCAAGCAGACCATGCATCGGCGTTCTGATCTCATGACTCATCATGGCCAGAAATCTGCCTTTTGCATCGGATGATGCAACCGCCGCGTCTCGTGCCTCTTCCAGCAGCGCTGCCTGAACCTGACTGTCATTCACAGCCTCCCGCAATCGCTCGACCAGCGTCGAACGTTCGGACTCCAGCTGGCCGTTTCGCACCATGGCATCCCTTAAGGCCTGCAGCGCTTCAAGAAGCGCCCCGATCTGATCCTTCCGCCTGAATGAATAGGCCGGTGTGGAGTAATCCCCGCTGGCGAACCTCAGGATCGAAACAGTCGCGGAGGATATCGGCTCCATTATTCTCCGTGAGAAGAGGACGAGGACGGACACAACCGAAATAATGATCGTCACAACAACCCCGGCCAGCAGGCCCAGGGCATTGCGTGTACGATTCTTCCGCTCGTCCACATACCGGATGGCGGCATCAAGCTCGGCATCCCGCAGCGCTGTAATCGGCCGCATGAGGGGCACATAGTGCTGCGCAAACGACGCCGCCGTGGGAATCATTGCTTCCTTGGATCCCGCCCGTGCGGTCTGCCTCAGATAAGCAATGCCGCCATCAAAATAGATCCTCTGCATCTGCGTTACCGCGACAGGATGCCTAAGCGTGCCTCTCCCGATCAAATCACCCAGGGCATGAATGCGTCCAATCACCAGCCAGAGTCGCTCCATCTCATCTCCAGACAGTGCCTTCCGGCTCATCAGCGCCGGTGTGAATAGCGATCCTGCGCGGCCAGCTTGTTCTCGCAGCTCTGCAGCCAGGCGTGCTACCAACACGTGTTCCGCCACCGATGGCTCGTCTCGGATTAACTCAAGGAGGATGCGGTCAGTGACAAGATTCATATCCTCAATAAACCGAAACATCCTGGAAATTGCATGATCTGCGGCGCGCGTTGATCGTTCTTCCCGCGGCATAGCCGCGAGGCGATCGATATCCTGTCGCGCGAGCCTGAGGCGGTCACGCGCCGACCTCATGAGTGCAGCGTCGCGCTTGCAGTCGTCGCAGGACGATTCCTGGAGCTGCTTGATCGCGGTCTCTAGGGCTGCGTCACTTCGCGCCCTTGCCAGATCAAGCGCCGCTCCTAAACCGGTTCCGTCTGATTGCGGAGCACCGATCAGCGCGTTCATTGGCCCCCGCTCAGCTGACAGATACTCAGCTGAGCTCAGCGTCGTCTTGAGAACCTGCAGGAGCATTGCGGAACGCTCTGTTGCCTCATATGACCTCCAGTCTCGTGCCAGGAGTACTCCGGCACCACTCATTGTCACGCCCAGTACAATCACGGCAACGAGCCGAAACAACTGATCGATGCGTATCGCGCCCATCGGAGAACTCATAGAAACAGTGAACGAACGGCCGCTCCAACTCAACAGCCGGAGAATGCGCCAGGATGCGGGGGGGGGGGGGCCGCGCTATCGATCCGTCGAATCGTCGCGCCGCGGGCTCAAACGTCCAGCCGCTACGTCAGACAGAAAGGCTGCCTTGGACTTCGGCCTGAACCATAGATATCCCTGCCCAATCTCACACCCGAGATCCAGAAGCGCATCTCGCTGCTTCTCCGTTTCAATGCCTTCAGCGACGCACTCGAGTTCGAGATCACGCGCCAGACTGATCTGGCTACGGCAAATCGCGGTACGTTGGTTATTCTCGGCGAGAGCAGAGACAAATGATCGATCGAGCTTCATTTGCGTAAACGGCAGGTCAGCCAAAAGCGTGGGGGTTGCAATCCCAACTCCGAAATCGTCAATCGCCACGCCGTATCCACGCAACCGCAGCCGGTTCAAGGTGATCGCCAACTGGCACATGTCTGGGATCGGGCCGTCTTCGGTCACCTCGATAATGAGGCGTTTTGGCATGACCCCGCTTAAACCAACCTCGGTCTCGAATCGCTCGAACCAGCCGGGATTGCACAGAGTCTGCGCTGATACATTGATTCCGATCGGTATCGACATACCGCAATTGATCAGGTGCTGCTGTACCCCGAGACACCGGCCCAGGACAAGGAAGAATAGTGCTTCCAGGTGCCCGAGCGCTGCCAGCCGTGGAATGAACTTGTCGGGTGCGATCATGCCCACAGGAGAGTGCTTCCAGCGACAAAGCGCCTCGGCCCCCACGAGCTTGCCCGTAGAAATGTTGACCTGCGGATGCAGGACAACCGCAAAGCCATCCTTGACGCGTAGCGCCTCCGTGAGTTCTGCATCGTCCGGCGTATCAGGCCCTTCGCCTTGCTCATCTCTCCGCGTATCGCGGGTTAAAGCTATCTGCAAAGCCGGGGCGATCGCCGCGTTGGTCAGCGGCTTCTTCAATGCACACACCTGGCGAAATCCGACGGTACTGGCGATGCCGGCATGGGAATAGATTATGTCCTCAGCCATAGCAGAGATCCATACCCATACCGGTGCTTCGCCACGAAAGTCATAACTTGCGAGACGTCGCAATTCCTGCATCAACTCTGGTCCGTTAAGATCCGGCAAATCGATGTCGCACAGTACGATATCGAAGCGCCATCGCTCCAATGCCTCGATCGCCTCCCGCCCGCCGGACACTGCGAGAAGCTTGCCTACACCGAGTCCAAGTAATAGCTCCCTCATCGCAGACTGCTGGAATGGGTCGTCCTCCACAACCAGAACCATCAAGGAAGAATAACTTCTCATTCTCATAATTTGTCTTGTATCGCGAGCGCTTTGGCTTGTTCCCGAATCCACCGCAATGCGGAGAACGGCATTCCAGAACACTCAGCCCCAAACTGGAGAGCGACCCATGATCGGATCGGATAGCACGATGTGAAAGCCCATCGCCCTGTCCTGGTCAGCTGATCAATCCCCGTTCTCTAATGCGATCACTTCTGATCGTTATCTTTTCCAGGCACGCGCAGAGGTTGTATGGCTGCGAGGTAGGAGTCGGAATCTGGATCAGCAACCGAGTGGATCTCTCTCTGGTTAAGCAAGAAACAGTGACTTCTCGTGCTCAGTTTTGTATAAGGCTACGGCAGTTGCAGGCCGGTAAGGCCGTCCTTACAGCTAGCGCATCATGGAATCGTGAGCAATATCCCCTTGTAGTGAAGCATAGCCCTCGTCACGACAGGACCTCGTGGCGTAGCCGTATCGCCGGTCCTGGTATTCCATATGTATCCCTGGAACACCGGCAATTACATGACGAGAGGCGATAGATTCAAGAACAGAGCATAGAGCGTTGGCGAGCTGCGGATCGGTGCTATCTCGAACGATCACACCCTCGCTGACGCCCCCGAAAGAACAGCTTGAAGTCATGCTAGCAAGCGAGTATTCCGCGGTCCATCGCAATCGCTCCATATATCTCCGTGCTGCTCCTACGGCCGATGGGAACCACCAGCCCGACCATCTGCGCCAAAGGCCAGCCGGATCGTTCATTGGCCACGCTACAGAAGCATTCAACACCATCGCGAAGCCGGATCACAACCCTACTCACACGACCCTTGCGAATTGGACATATCGCCAAAACATAGCGCGGCGACACGCGCTTCGATGTCGTTCACCATGGCACGCCAGTCGTCGTGCCATTCGCCCGTACCCGTGCATGCCAATTCGACCTCGATACATCTATCCGCGAGAGCCTGGTTTCCTATCAAGAGCAACGCGCCTCGCATCCGATGCATCCACCGTTCGAGCGCACGCACATCCCGGTTTGGCACCAGCCGTTTCAGCTCAGCCAACTCTTCTTTCGCGTGCGCCTGAAACATGGTTACCAATGCCTCTTTTCCGGCGCAGTCCATCGCCAGGTTTTCCTCCAACCACCGATCGTCCGCAATATCTTCCTCGGGATGCGATGTATGGCACCGAACCAGAACACGCGATAGCCTATCGAGATTGACAGGTTTGGCGATATAGTCGAAGAAGCCCTGGGCAAGTCTTCTCTCCACCTCGCTATCAAATTCATAGGCGCTCACCGCTACCACCGGAAGACCTGAATTCTCCTTGCGCACGGCGTCAAGTAGCTCTATCCCGCTCATCCCAGGCAGATCCAGATCGGTCAGCACGATATCAACATGGTTGTGATGTAGCATCACAAGGGCCTCAGCACCGCTAGGTGCGCTTAGAACGCCATATCCGAGCGAGCGGACTTGATCGACCAACAACTCCCGATTTAACTTGCTATCGTCCACAATAAGGACGGTCAGTGTCACGTCCTGGTCGCGGCGGCCGGGAGACGAGACGACGCCAATTCCCTCGTCGGCCACAGGCAAGGTCTGCATCCGCTCTGCCGGGGCCTCCCCCATGGCAAGTTGCAACGCCTCCTTAAGCGCCTCGGTGTTGAATGCGGTCACCTCGATCACACGCTCGGCCAACCGTATGGGTCGTTGCGCCGCGATCTGCCCTATCAGGATGACCGGTACCTGCACTCTGTTCGAAATCTCCAGGGCGCAATCTGCATTGCCATTAGTAAGCACGATCACATCAGCCGAAGCGTCCGAGATTTCCAGCGCAGACGCCGCCCCGTCCCGAATTGAAGCACACCATCCCCAGTCAGTGAGCCATGCCTGTAGACATCCGCCGTATTCGCTCATTTCCGTAACAATCAGCGCACTTCCCATCGTCTCGCTCATCGCAACAGCTTGACTCGGCGCGACGGAGACAGGCAGTCGCACAGTGAAGACTGAGCCCACATGAAGGATGCTCTTCACGGAAATCGTGCCTCCCATCAATCTGCAAAGGGTCGCGCAAATCGAAAGTCCGAGCCCTGTCCCGGCATATCGCCGGCCTTCTCCGTCCGCTTGCGCAAATGGCGTGAAGATACGTTCAACCAGTTTTTCATCCATCCCGTCGCCGGAATCGGTCACTTCCAGCAACAAGGTCGCAGACTTCGGCGTTTCGAGGACGAGAGAGCCCCTGACCGCCACTCTTCCAGCATGTGTGAACTTGAACGCGTTGCTAAGAAGGTTGTCGAGGATTTGAGAGATCCTGCTCTGATCGCCAATCAAAGCATGTCGCCCCATGGCTGGATCCGCGAAGATATGGAGATCAATGTGCTTCGAGACTGCACGTTCCACATACCCCTGAACCACTCCCTCCACGCATTGGATAGGATAAAACTTGGACTCCACGAGTTTCATTTCGCCAACATCGATTCTCGATAGATCAAGAATATCGGTCACAATCCGCCGCAGAGCTTGCGCACCCGTATGGATGGCCTTAAGTCGGTCTACTTCAGTGTCGTTCAACTTTCCGACGGGAAGTAGATCGACGTTTCCAAGGATGACACTCAACGGAGTTCTGATCTCGTGACTCACCGACGCAAAGAAGTTCGATCTCGCACGGAGCAGCCGGTCCGACTCTTCCCGCGCCTTTGCGGATTCGAGTTCGGCCAGTTTCTCGGCTGTCGCGTCGCTGACAGCACATATCAGCACTGCCTCTCCGTTATAGCTCGAGGGTGCGAAGGCAACTTGAAGAAAGAGCGGATTGCCGCTAGCCTCACGGCTCAAGTTAATATTGAAGTGCACGATCTCAGATCCCGCCTGCGCGCAGTCGGCTGAGCGCTCGCGGAACTCCGTTTCGATTGAAAACGGCAGTTTCATTGGCGCACGCATGTCAAGAAGCGATGCTGCCAACAAATTTGTCCGCACGACCGAATAGTCCCGGGCACAAACGATGAGCAAGCCGATCGGCACCGCGCTTACAAGGACATGGTTCAGTATCTCGTTCTCGATAGCGCGCCTGGACGCTATGTGACCCCTCGCCAGGACGCGCCTATCCCACTGATAGGCCGCTGCAAGCAACGTGAAAAGAAAGGTGGCACCGAGCGCCCAGATCCAGCCTGTGGGCCGCGCCACCGACTTGAGAAGATCGATATAGCTCAAGCCAAAGACCAGATAGCCGAAATGTTCGCTGACGGGCTCGATGAGATACATCCCGTCACGCGTAAAGTGCGGTCCGCGCGCGCGCGGCTGGCGCAGCACCAGCGCTGCCCCTCGGTCAAACCATGCGCCGGCAGCGCTCTGATCAATCAGGAGGGCGGTCGCACTGTACAACCCCAGCGCACCATATTCAACCTCGCGTCGGATTCCGGCCAGGAGAGACTTGACGGGCAGGTCCGAACCGAACAGGACAAGGCCTCTTCCCGCCACCTCAATCACGCCAACGCAACTCAGAACGCTCTCAGCCTGGTCCTTGTCCACCAACGGGAACTTCCAATGTATGCCTTCCGTTGCCCCCAGGACCGTCTCTCTAACGACTCCCTTTTCCCGCAACGTCTGTACCAAAGCCAATGGACTAGTCCCCCGCACATCGTTCGATAGTTGATAGTCCGCCGCTGGAAAGAGCGCAGCATAGTCACGATCGAGTCCGACCACATACGCACGCCGCTTGATTTTCATCGCATCCAACGTTGACATGCCGCCAGCCGCGATGTTTGCGAGCGCATTAGCCTGCGCTTCCCAGCCGGGTTCCAGACCCTTCTTCCCCTCCTGTGGAAGTACAATCAAGAATGTATCAGCCTTGAATGCAGGGCGACCCCGGGCTTCTTCCGAAGTTCTGAGTGATTGAATCACGTCGCCAAACCGTCCTGCCTTCCAATCTCCGGCACTCGAAAAAAAGTGCTTGATCGTATGACTCATGCGCCGGACAAAAACCTCGTCATGCTCAATGATCCTCCCCACTGCCGAGGCGTACCGTTCCAGTTGGTCTGATCTTCGCTCAACTTCTGCACGCACGCAGAGGTATGTTGCCAGTATCGCGGCACACAAAACGCCAACGGTGACGAGGCAAATCCCCCAGTAGAAGAACAGGCGTTCCCGCCGGACTGTCGCCGTTAAGGCGTCAAAGGCATTCTTATGTGCCTCTTGGTCTCTATCGAAAATCATCACCATTGACCCTTGGCAGATACTCAGTGCCTGTCATCTTTAAATCAGGCCTGTCTCAACGGCATAGCGAATGAGCTCAGTATTCGATGTGAGATGCAACTTCCTCATCGCCGTATACTTTTGCGTCGATATTGTGCTCACGGCGCGGCCGAGTTGATCGGCAATTTGAACGAGCGAGTGCCCGGCCGCATAAAGTCTCAGTACATCGAGTTCCTTACGTGTTAGCTGTTCACTTCTCCGCATTCCCCCCCCGTTGGCTTGATCCAACACCGCTTTCGCTACTGGCGAGCAGAATTGTCCGCTGCCTCGCTGAACAAGCAGGCAAGCTTGTATCACCTCACTGAGTTCGTCCTCCTTGCACACCACAGCATTGACCGATTGCATCAATGCGCGTCGCAAAACGCTTGGGTTCTTCTGGGCGGTAAATAGAACAATACCGCAGGCGGGCGCGCAATCCCGGATCCTGCGCAGCAGCACGAAACCATCTATCGAGAGATCGTCCCGACTCATGCTGAAATCGGTGACCACGATGTCTGTGGGCTTCTCCGCCAACTTCTGCAGCAGATCGGCACCAGACAGACACTCGTGAACGACTGTGAAACCTGGAACCACGCTAACCAGTGAACTGACCGCCTGGATTGCTATGGGATGATCATCTGCAATCGATACCGTTATCTTCTTCATACCCAAGACTCAATTCAACCTGCACGAGTAGACCTGCGAGCTATCGTAGTTGAACTTGATTATGACGATCTGTAAATCGTAATTTAACGATATTTTGAATCGAACGGTCGCATGAAATAGCTGTTTAACTATGATTGCGTCGATGCGCTCAGCGCTGCACCACGGCCTTGCCTCCGGTGTCGGCTGGAGCGGGATCTCGGGCACATATAAAGCCAGCACTACGACGTGATCGCTATGGCATGTACGTCACCCGGCCGGCTACCCGGCTCTCTTTGTTAACGGCGGCTGCTACCCGAGCCTTAAGGTTCCCCCATCTTCACTGCCATACCATTTTTTGACATCCTCCCCTCTCCCTCGGCCTTCGGCTGCCGCGCCTTGCGCGGAAAGAGAGGGGATTCCTGCGGCGCTCAGGGGCAGCATGGAGCTGCTCACCAAGTCACTTCGGTGAGTTCCTGCTGCTGGCGGGGCGTTGCTGCACCGCTCACTTGACCCAAAGATGAATCCCCTTGTGGGACACAGGCGAGCTGGGCGGGACACGCCCATAAAACGTCGATCGTGCCGACCAAGTCGGCATGTTCCTCGAAGCCGCACTCCACGCACGCGAAGCGCGCTTATGTCCGGCGGTTGTTCGTCGAGACGTGCCCGCAGCACGGACATGTTCGGCTTGTATTCTGCGGCGGCACTGCGACGAGATACCTGCCATTCCATGCCAGCTTGTAATCCAGCTGGCGACGGAACTCGTCCACCCCCGATCGAGGCTGGCTTTGGCCAGGTCGGGGTAGGCAACGTGCGCGCCGATGGCTACGCCGCGCGCAGGGTGCGCGGCAGGCCGGCTGGATCGCCGGCGTGGAAGCCGCAGGCCACAATGGCGTTGCTGACGATGACCAGCATCGCTTCATCATCGCCCATGCGCCAGGCGCCGAAGCCCTCGCCGAGATCGCTGTTCAGGTCGCTGTGCACGGCTTCCAGACGCCGCTACATCATGGATTTAAAGGCGGTGGCGATCTTTGCTTGTCCCTGCGCATTCGGTGTTCTGCAATCTGGCGCCCAATCGCCCGAACCCAGCTTCCCATAGATTTCCGCAACCGCGACGTTGTTGCTCTTGGCCACTTCTCTGATAACGTCATTCAAGCCCTTGGTGCCCGCGATGGAACCTTCGAGGTACTCCGAAACTGTCTTATGCGTCGCGGCACGCCCTACAGCCAAAGGACAATCGCGATAGGCATTGTCATAAGTGCCCACGATGATTTTGGTTTGGGGGGCGGCAGCCTTGAGGTTGGACAAGACCGTATTGAGATTCGCGCGAACAATGGCCCAGTCGTTGGCGGCGGCCATTTTTGCATTCTGATCTTGCAGCAGAACCATTCTGTTGGCCTCCTTCTGCGCCGTCGATGGGGTTATGAATTGAACCTCGAATCCCGTGTGCAGAGTGATCAGCAAGGGGTTGCGAATATCGCTTGAGTTTTCGCGTTGCCAGGTAGAAATTAGTTCAAGGGCGTATGGCAGTCTTTTATCCACGAGATTGGACAGCGTTGCGGGATTTGTGGGGTAACCATCGGCTTTTGAAATATTTATTGATCTTATTTTTTTTGAATTCCTTCCTTCCAATTCTACCTTCAACAAATCGACATAGCTGGTTCCATCCGGCAATTTGCCATTGCCTCCAAAAGCCCATGCGTCACCCAATGCAAGCTGAAGTGGAAGTTCAACCTCTGTTCCAGGAGAATTGGGCTCGTAACTTGCATCAATCATTCTGACTGCATACTGCGCAATCCAATGAGAGAGATAGTTATAGTCAAATGCGTAATCCCATCGGCTTCGCCATTGCAATTGATCTGCCAGAAGACGAATAGAATTCGCTCGCATCGTTTTTTGATTGGTGGCCTGGTGAATCCACCATAGAGCAAAAGAGCGCGAAAAATTGTCACCATTGATATGCGACAAATTAGTTGGCGGAACGTTGATAGGTTCCAAATAAAAATTATCGGGAACCCTTTCCTTGATCCAATCCACTTTTTTTGATCCGTAGATTTTTGCGATAGCAGCCACACGCATGATGCAAGGCGAGAAAAAATTGCTAGGCAAGCCTGCATCTTTGGTAATGGGGCAGGCCTCATCAAGTGTCAGGTCAAGTAAGTATGCGTCCGCTGTTTTTTGTGCATAGGTGACCAATGCCTCATCACCAATAAACTTTCCCCACAGATCGAGATGTATTAGAGCCCACGAGAGGTTGTTGTAATTGTCATTCAGGACATTTCGTCTGGCTTGTTGAGGCGTCAGAGCCTCAATATTTTTTCGGAGATTTAGCGCAACTTCGTTTCCCAGTCCTCGCATATCCGTATGACCTGTTGCAAGCTCGCGCTCCCTGGCCAATGCGAGAAACCATGAAAGGCCATAGAATTCTTCGAACGGATTATTGTATATATTATCGTTCATATATCTTTTCTCTGCCTCAACGAGATCGGCCCTTACCACCGCCTCCACCACGCGCAAATAAGTCTCGTCGCCTGTGTGCCGGTAAATTGAATATAGGGAATATGCAGCGTGAACGGCGGAATGCCAGTCGAAGCAACCATGAAATATCGGGCTATCTGCGTTGACTCCATTATTAGTCCCGGCAGAATAAGAATTTATTTGCGGCAAACAATTGATGATGGGCGAAGAAAGAGATTTCAGCATTTCGCCTCGTTGCTCTTCAAACAACGGCCCCAGCGCAGGAAGAGGTACAACGGGCACTTCGGGCTTCGATGTTGTTGGTACTGGAGCGACCACTGGAAGGGTGCTATTCCCATCTCCTTCGCCGCCGCAACCCGCGACGAAGGCGGTGACAACGGCCGAAACGGCCAGGGGCTTGAAGGACGTAGGTGTTGTCTTTTTCATGATGTATGAAACCTTGGTTTGTGTGTTGTCTGGCCCCGAAAGCGCAGCCATCCGTCTCAGCGATGCGTGTCAGACACGCGCATGCGTCATCCCATGCAGGGTCGACATCGCTCCTGCCGTAGTGAAACGACGAAGATGTGGGGCGCCATGACTACCGCTCCTTGCCCATCACGAGGTCTGGCAACGAAGTCACGATGCTGGGGAACAGCGTGATCAGCACGATGCACAGCACCAGGCACAGGAAGAAGGGGATGGCCGCTATGGCGATCAGGTTGCTGTCCTTGCCCGTCATGTTCTGCAGCACGAACAGGTTGAAGCCCACCGGTGGCGTGACCTCGGCGATCTCCACGAGCAGCACGATGAAGATGCCGAACCAGACCAGGTCGAAGCCGGCCTTCTGCACCATCGGCAGCACCACCGCGCTGGTGAGAACGATCATCGAGATGCCATCCAGTGCCGTGCCCAGCACCAGGTACACCAGCACCAGCGCGCCAATCAGGGCATAGGGCGAGAGGTGCATGCTGTCCACCCAATCGGCCAGCTCGCGCGGAATGCCGGTGAAGGCCATGGTCTTGGTGAGGAAGGCCGCGCCGGCCAGGATGAACATGATCATGCAACTGGTGCGCGTGGCGCCCATCAACCCATCCTTGAAGTTTTGCCAGGTCAGGCTGCGTCCCCAGGCCGCGATGGCGAGCGAGCCCAGCACGCCAAAGGCCGCACATTCGGTGGCGGTGGCCCAGCCGGCCACCAGCACCCACACGATGAAGACGATCAGCAGCGCGCAGGGGATGAGGTTGCCCGAGAGCCGCAGCTTCTCCATGAAGCCGGTGGGCGGGTCGGCCGGCGGCACCTGGTCGGGGTTTCGCAGGCTCCACCAGCCGATGTAGCCGGAGAAGAGCACCATCAGCAAGAGACCCGGCAGGAAACCGGCGAGGAAGATGCGGATGATCGACGCGTCCGCCGCCACCGCGTACACCACCATCGTGATCGAGGGCGGGATGAGGATGCCCAGCGTGCCGGCCGTGGCCAGCGAGCCGATCGCCAGTTTCTCGTTGTAGCCGCGCCGCTTGAGCTCGGGCAGCGCGACCTTGGCGATGGTCGCGCACGTGGCGGCCGATGAGCCCGACACCGAGCCGAACACGCCGCACCCGAGGATGGTGGTGTGCATCAGGCGTCCGGGCACGCGGTTGAGCCAGGGGCGCAGGCCCTCGAACATCTCCTCGCTGAGCTTGGTGCGAAACAGGATCTCGCCCATCCAGATGAACAGGGGTAGCGCGGCCAGCTCCCAACTGGCATTGCTTTCCCAGAAGGATGAGAAGAGGTTCTTGCCCGGCAGCGTGTTGGTGAAGAAGGCCTGCCCGACCCAGCCGACGATGGCCAGCGTCATGGCGATCCACACGCCGCCGGCCAGCAGCACCATCATGATGGCGACCAGGAGTGCGCCCATGAGCAAAGTGTCCATTGCGCGTGCCTCTCAGATGTCGGAAGAGAAATCGCCGGCAGCGTGGCGCGCCTCGATGGCGCGCTGGTAGCTCGGTGTCTGCCCGCGCAGTACGCCCACCAGCTCGTCGAGCATGGCGATGAGCAGCAGCCAGCTGCCCAGCGCGAAGGTGGCCTGCGGAATCCAGATGGGGATGACCACCAGGCCGGTGGCCATCTCGGCGTACTCGTAGCTCTCCCAGGTGAAGGCGGTGGCCCACCAGGTGAGGTAGGCCACGGAGATGGCGGCGATGACCAGGCACAGCGCATCGAGGGTACGCCGCACGCGCGGGGCCAGCTTCTCCAGCAGCAGCGTCACGCGCACGAAGTCGCCGTGGCGGAAGGCATGGGCCATGGCGAAGAAGGCCGCGGCCGCGCACAGCCACGCGACGATGTCGTTGGCACCGCTGACCCGCCAGTTCATCTGGCGGCCGACACCCGCGGCGATCATCAGTACGAAGATCAGGAACACGCAGAAGGCGCCGAGCGCCCCGGCCCCGTCGTACAGGCGATTCAGGAGGGTCCGCATCGCTCAGTGCCTCTTGTAGGCGTCGACGATGGCCTGGCCGTCGGTGCCGGCGGCCTTCAACCAGTCGGCCTGCATGGTGGCGCCGACCTTGCGCATGTCGGCGTCCAGCGTGGCCGAGGGCGTGCGGATCTTCATGCCGCGCTCGGCCAGCAGGCGCTTGTACTCGGCGTTCTTTTCCTCGGCCACCTTCCAGCCGCGTGCCTCGGCCTGGGCGGCCGCCTTCAGCACCGCGTCCCTGGTCGGCGCATCCAGCGCATCGAGCGCCTTGATGTTCACCAGGATCGCGTTCTTCGGAATCCAGGCCTGAACGTCGTAGAAGTTCTTGATGTGCTCGAAGGTCTTGGTGTCGTAGCCGGTCGAGGCCGAGCTCATGTAGCTCTCGATCAGGCCGGTGGCTATGGCCGCGCTCAGTTCGGCCTGCTGGATCTGCACCGGCTGCGCATTCACCAGCTCGGCGATGCGGGCCGTGGCGGGACTGTACGCACGCCACTTGATGCCCTTCAGGTCGGCCGCCGAGTTAACCTCCTTCTTCGCGTAGATGCCCTGCGGTGCCCACGGCACCACGAACAGCACCTTGATGCCCTGCGCGGCAAGCAGCTTCTCGGTGGCGGCCCTGGAAGCCTCGTACAGCTTCCTCGCCTCGGGGTAGGTGGTGGCCAGGAAGGGCACGCCGTCGAGCGCGTAGATCGGGTTCTCGTTGGCGTAGTTGGCCAGCAGGATCTCGCCGGCCTGGGCCTGGCCGCTTTGCACCGCGCGCTTGATCTCCGGCGCCTTGAACAGCGACGCGTTGGCGTGCACCGCGATCTTGAGCTTGCCGCCGGTGGCCGCTTCCACGTCCTTGGCGAACTGGGTGATGTTCTCGGTGTGGTAGTTGGTTGCAGGGTAGGCGTTGGCGAGGTCCCACTTGGTCTGGGCCTGGGCGGCGAAGGCGAGGCTCAGGCCGGCGAAGGCCAACAGGGCGGTACGTGTGGACGGATGTGGCATGGAAAAGCTCCAGAGGCGGGAAAGGAGGAATGAAAAGGGCGAAGGCGTCCGCCGCAGTGACCCAGCGAGGGCCACGGCGCCGGTGCGGGCGGCGTGTCGGCCTTACTTCGTGGGAGTCAGGCCAGGCGGGACGGCTGGCTGGTCCTTGCGCTCGGACCTGGGCGGCTCCGGGACCTTGCAGTCCAGGTCCTGGAAGGGACCGCCGGGCTGCTGGATCCAGTCGGGGCTGATGGCGTACTGCGCGCACACGACCTTGCCGCTGGTCTTGTCCTTGAACAGATAGAAGCCACCCGAGGGCTGCGCCGCGGCGGTGCCGCCGAACGCCATGCCGAGGAGAACAAGGGGAACAGATCTGAGGTTCATGATCGAGTCCTTCATGGAATCAAGGGCTAGTCGGGCCCGGGGCCGCCAGGCTGTTGGCCACTGCGGCCACCAGGTTGCGGGTCTGCGCCACGATGGCGTCCCGGCGGGCCTCGAAGGTGGCGTCGGTGATCAAGTCATTGCTGCCGCTGCCGAACTGGGTCATGGCCGGCGTATGGATATGCCCTGCGGGAATGCTGAGCCCGAACAGGTCGCGCATCAAGGTGTTGCGGTAGGCGCTGGCATTGGACAGGTAGGTTCCGCCGCCGCCCTCCAGTGCGCAGTTGATCTCGGTGGCCGCCGGCACGGGCACCGAGGACCGCGCCGCGCTGGCGGCCCTGTACTGCTCATACAGGGGGCTGGGGTACGGATAGCCTGCATCCCTCCATGCCGCGAGCGCATTCTCGGCCGCGAGACGCGCCGCCTCGTACGGTCCTTGCAGATCGGCCGCGGCCTTGGTGCATGCGGTCATGGAATAGTCGTCATTGCGGGCCACGCTCCATCCGCCCTTCTTGCCCGTCCCCGGATTGACGATGTCCGCACCGGTGTTGGCGTCGATCATCTTTTGGAACGGCAGTGATGCCTGCGTGAACTGGGGCGGCATATCCTTTTTCCACCGCTTGCTCGCGTAGCCCAGCCAGCGCTGCGGCGGGTGGATGTCGCAGTCGTCATTGGCGGGGTAGCCGCCGGCGCAGGTGGGGCTGATGTTGTCGTTGCCAGGCGCGACATAGTGATAGCGGCTGTTGAAATGCTCGAGGTCGAAGGAAGACCTCCCCTGGCTCACGGTGATCGACGCATCGACGCGCTTGCCCCCCGGCTTGAACCATGGCCCCAGCGTGTCCTCCTGCATGCCGTCCATGAAGGGCCCGTAGTTCACTGGCAGGACGAAGGTGCGGATCACCGCGGTCGTGCCGTCGGCCAGCGCCACGGTGTGGCCGTCCAGTGACAGGATGGTCGCGCCTGACGGATTGCCGATGCGGATGTTGGGATTGCCGTCGAATCCCGGGGCGCCCAGGGTGAAGGGGTCGAAACCGCTGACCAGGATGCGCTTGTGGCCCGCGCCGTCCGGGAAGTCGATCGCGTACTGGCCGCGCGAGGCGCGCTCGAATTCATTGTGCAGCGCCGCGCGCTGTTCGTCGCTGAGCGCGAAATCGGGCTTCCACTGGCGCAGCGCGTGCGTCATCGTCAGCCGCGCCCAGTACAGCATGCGGTCATCGCTCTTCGGCAAGGTGCCCTCGACCTTGCGGCCCTGCACCCGGTCCACCGCCGCCTGCCAGAGCTTCTGGCCTTCGGCCTTGATCAGCGTCACGGCCTCGTCATGGCTCGACGCCCCCGCCATGCCGTCCTTGCACAGCTTGAGCGCGAACTCCGGGCCGAACTTGTCGAAGCCGCTGGCCTGCAGCAGGCGCTGCGAGAAGCTCTGCGTGTCGCTGGAGCTCAGCTTGTTCACCAGGCGCTGCTCCTCGTACGACGCCGCAACGCTCGTGTCCATCGCGCACCGTGCCTGGACGGTCTGCGTCGGCGGTGCTGGAGGCGGCTGCTGCGGCGGCGCTACGCCGACGGCAGGGGCCGCGCTGGGCTGGTCGTCGCTGCCGCCGCAGCCGGCCACCACCGCAGCGCAGGCAAACAACAGCGCTCCGGTCCTGAAAGACGCCAGTTCCCAAGAAGCGCCGGCCTTGCCTGTGCTCCCGCGGTAGTTGTGAAAGTCTCTCTCCATAACGCTCTTCTCCTTGAAAGCGTTGAAACAGGGGGACAGCACAAAAGTCCGGCACGACCGGCAAAGGTCCAACCGATTGATCAACATTTACCACTGAATGTATCGATGAATATATGAATTCGTCTGTCAATTTCAGTGTTATGTCTGTCAATAAATCAAGTATTGTCCGTCATGTCCGCGTGGTACATTGGTACAAACCCGCCGTGATACATTGGTACAAACTCGCGAGAGTGCGCTGTATCGAAGCGGCCAATCTGTTACAAAGCCGCAGGCCGCGACGCCTCGTCCCTCTCTCTTTCCGTCACCCGCCATGAAGCCATCACCCGCCACACCCGCCCCGCCCCTGACGCTAACGGAGCGGGTGGCCGAGCAGATCCGCCAGAAGATCACCGAGGGCGAGTTCTCGCCCGGCCAGCGACTGTCGGAGCAGTCGCTCTGCAACAGCATGGACGTCTCGCGGCAAACGCTGCGCGAAGTCTTCCGCGTGCTCACCAAGGACGGCCTGCTGCGCCACGAGCCCAATCGCGGCGTGTTCGTCGCCGTGCCCAGCATTGCGGCCATCATCGACATCTACCGAGTGCGACGACTGATCGAGTGCCAGGCCTTGGCGCAGGCCTATCCACGCCACCCGGCCAAGGTGCACATGCGCGAAGCCGTGGAGCGCGCCATGCGGGCGCACACGGCGGGCGACTGGCTGGGCGTGGGCACCGCCAACATGGCCTTTCACATGGGTATCGTGGAACTGGCCGACAGCGAGCGGCTCAACCTGCTGTTCGCACAGGTGCTGGCCGAGCTGCGGCTGGCCTTCGGCATGCTGCGCGACCCAGAGTTTCTGCACGCGCCCTATGTGGACATGAACCTGAAGATCCTCGAGCTGGCCGAAGCCGGCGACTTCGCCAAGGCCGCGACGGCGATGAATGACTACCTCGTGCACTCCGAGCGCATCGTGCTGGCCGTGTACGCGCGCCGTATGGCCGACTTCGGCCTGGGCAACTCGTAGCGACACGACGCTGGCGGCGGACTTCCCGCTGGTGGCCCGGGTGGGAGAGTTCTTCGCGACGGGACCGTCCGGTTCCACGGTGCTTTCAGACTAGGTCACCTTGCCCGCTTGCAATGCCAATCATTGTGACGATGATGCGAAAGGATGCGCAGATGTGACAATCTGTGCGTGCACCAGATGTCTCATCTAGCATGTAAGGGGTGGCTCGCGTCGCCAGAAGCCATTCATGTGACTGCGCGGATCATCCAGGTCAACGGCGGCGCCGAACGCGGGCGCTGATCCCATCTTGCGCGGAACGACCATGTTCCGATGCCCCGGGCTGAGCGACGGCGCGTGCGCTCCGTACTCGAGCCAGCAGTTCCTATCTTTTCGAAAATGGGGCGATGTGGAGAATCCCGCAGCATTCAAAGATGGCGGGTTCCTCGTATCCTGTGCGTCCGCCTGCCTGTCTGCCTATCTGCCTTGTCTTTTTGTCGTTGTTGTTGTCCGTTGTCTGTCTACGCCCAACCACCTTTTGTCCAGGCTAAATTCAAATCTATGATCAGCCCGATCTTTGCAAGGTTGAGGTCGATGATCTGTGGCTTGCCTAAATCTATCCGGAGTCTGCTTGGAGATTGCTCTCCGCTCCACGATGAAAGTCGCGCCCGGTGGTCCTAAAAATGTCCGCACCCCCCCGTACGACATTTGAGTCCGGCCTTGACAAGCAATGCAAACAGAAAAGGTCAGAGCAGCGATTGGCATGGCGGTGGTTTGATTTGCTGTTTACGGCGAAACGCGGGTTGCCAGGTCGCTCGTTGCGCGAGTATCCATATCAGTCAGCCTCTGTCCTTCGGAATATGAAAGTCAGACGGATTGAGGTAAGTGGCAAGCAACCTGCCAAATGCATTCAGCAGTGCATCTGAGTTCATGCCCGATGTGCCCGCCAGAGCGGGACAGATGATCCAGCCGGTTCCACGCCGTTTGAACATGCGCAGGTGTTTCGCCTGATCGGCTGGCTGCAACAGCAGTTCTTCGGCGACCACATCGCCGAGCGCGAAGGCTCGAA
>NZ_JBYOJU010000080.1:0-22916 GCF_057798855.1 Cupriavidus sp. 96C5-1
GCCGACGACGCGGCCTTCCTGATGGGCAATGCCGAGACCGTGATCATCGTGCCGGGCTACGGCCTGGCGGTGGCGCGGGCGCAGCACGCGCTGAAGGAACTCACCGAGAAGCTGGTCGAGCGGGGCGTGACGGTGAAGTACGCCATCCACCCGGTGGCGGGCCGCATGCCGGGCCATATGAACGTGCTGCTGGCCGAAGCCGAGGTGCCCTACGACCAGGTCTTCGAGATGGAAGACATCAACAGCGAGTTCGGCCAGGCGGACGTGGTGCTGGTGCTGGGCGCCAACGACGTGGTGAACCCGGCCGCCAAGACCGACCCCGCCTCGCCGATCGCCGGCATGCCGATCCTGGAGGCCTACAAGGCCAAGACCATCATCGTCAACAAGCGTTCGATGGCGGCGGGCTACGCCGGGCTGGACAACGAGCTGTTCTACATGGACAAGACCATGATGGTGTTCGGCGACGCCAAGAAGGTGGTCGAGGACATGGGCAAGGCAGTCGAGTAACCTGGCATCGCGCCGCCGGATACGGGCCCGCGCCCGTATCCGGTACCAAGCCCCGCGACGCCCTCCCCCGCTATCCCCCTACCGCGCTCCGGTTGCATGGAAGCGCGGGCGCGCTATACTGGTTTCCGGTCACCGGCGGGCGGGGGCACCCCCGGCGGTTGGCCGACCAGGGCCAGGCATGGTCCAGCGCGGTGGCCCCAAACCGATCCGTCCCGGCCTTGCCGCGCCGAACCCCACCTGCCCGCTGTGTCTGCCGACACCGGAGCCGAACGCAAGATGACATTCAACCCCCAGGACCGGAATCTGTCGGTCTTCCATCACCCGATCCTGACGGTGCTGGTCGACGACAGCAAATCGTTTATCGACAGCCTGGCGTTCCAGATGGATCCGTCGCGGCCAGTGGTCACCTTCACCGATCCGCGCGAGGCATTGCAGTGGATCCGCGAGACCTACACTACACGCGTGAACGGCTTCCTGCCGGTGCGGGTGACGCATGACGACCTGACCTTCCTGACCGAGCGGCGCACCGTGCAGCTCGACGTCGACCGCATCTACCGCCAGATCCACGACTTCAACCGCTTTGTGCAGCCAGGGGTGATCGTGGTGGATTACTCGATGCCGCAGATGAACGGGCTGGAATTCTGCCAGGCCCTGCAGGACCTGCCGTGCAAGACCATCCTGCTCACCGGCACCGCGGACGAAGGCATCGCCGTGCAGGGCTTCAATCACGGCCTGATCGACCGCTATGTCAAGAAACACGATAGCAATATGGTGGAGCGGCTCGACCAGGAGATCGACGCGCTCCAGCAGCAGTATTTCGCCACCTTGTCGCGCACGCTGCGCGACCTGCTGACGCGTCACTCGTTTTCCTTCCTGTCGGATCCCGCGATCTGCGAGCGCGTGCGCCAGATCACCGCGCGCTACGGCTTTGTCGAGTACTACCTCTACCCCAACCCGGCCGGCATCCTGATGCTGACGATGCAGGGCCAGGCCACGCTGATGGTGATCGAGACCCGCGCCGGGCTCCTCAGCCAGGTCGAATCCGCCGAGGCCTACGACGCACCGGCGGCCCTGATCGAAGGGCTGCGCGAGGGGCGCATCGTGCCTTTCTTCTGGCCGGGCAACGGCATGTACACGCCAGCCTGCGTCGACTGGGAGCAATATTGCCTGCCGGCCGAGCACTGCGAGGGCCGGGAGGACTATTTCTACGCCTTGTTCGACCTGCCGCGCCATCTGCTGCAAGAGCCGGTGCTGAGCTTCCAGAGCTTCCTGGAGGACTTCGCCCGCCATCCGGAACGCGTCACCGGCCGCCCGGCCCGCTAGCGCGGGCCGGCGCCAGTCCGGTTTTCAGGCCTCGGGCTGGGCCGGCGCGCTGCGGTTGCCGCCGCGCACCATATCGAAACGGAACAGCCGGCACTCGATATTGCCGTTGTAGAGCGGCGTGCGGCGCGACTCCTTGAGCCGCAGCCGGCGCGGCAGCGACAGGTCGCCCGTGAAGATCCAGGCCTGCCAGCCCGCGAAATTCTGCTTGAGCGTGGTGGCAAAGGCGCCGGCGAACTGGTTGGCGGCCTCGTCGTCGATCTGGTCGACCGGCGCTTCGTCCAGCGGGCGGCGGCGCTCCCCCCGCACCGCGATCCGCTCGCCATACGGCGGGTTCATCAGCAGGATGCCGGGCGCCGCGAAAGGCGGTTGCGCGAAGCGCGCGTCCACCTGCTTCAGGCGCGCCTCGCCGGGCAGGCCCGCGCGCTGCCAGTTGGCTTCCGTCATCGACAGCAGGTCGGTGGAGATATCGCTGCCGGCGATCTCCAGCGCTTCCGCTGCGACGCGTTTGCGGGCCGCCTCGGCATCGGCCTGCGCGCCCGCCTTCAAGGCTTGCCAGGCCTTGTTGTCGACGCCCTTGAGCCATTCGAAGGCGAAGCTGCGCTGGGCTCCCGGCGCCAGGCCGAGCGCCACCTGGGTGGCTTCCACCAGGAAGGTACCGCTGCCGCACATCGGATCGTAGAAAGGACGCTCGGTCTGGCCCGGCACCCAGCCGGCCAGCCGCAGGATGCCGGCGGCCAGGTTTTCCTTCAGCGGCGCCTCGCCCTTTTCCATGCGCCAGCCCCGCTTGAACAGCGGCTCGCCCGAGGTATCGAGGTATAGCGTGCAATCGTGCTCGGTCAGGTGGGCATAGATCCGCACATCCGGGCTCACGGTATCCACGCTCGGGCGCTCGCCCGTACGCTCGCGCATGGCGTCGCAAACGCCGTCCTTGATGCGCAGCGCGATGAAGTTCAGGCTCTGCAGCGGCGAACGGTGCGAAGTCACGTCCACCCGCATCGTCTCGGCCGGTGAAAACCACTGGTCCCAGCGCTGGGCGCGCACCAGGTCGTAAATATCGTCTTCGCGCCGGTAGCCGCGGTTGGCCACCCGCATCAGCACCCGGCTGGCAATGCGCGAGTGCAGGTTGACGGCATAGGCCGCCGCCATTTCGCCCGAGAACGTGACGCCACCCGGCATTTCACGGTGGACCTGGATCGGCGCGATAGCGGCCAGTCCGGGCCGCGCCGCGATCTCGCGCAACTCTTCGGCGAGTGCGCTCTCGAGACCGCGCGGGCAAGGGGCAAAAAAGGCTTGGGACATGGCTTGGGAATTCCTGCAAACAAAAACGTCCGCCGTGGCGGACGGGGTCGGATAGCGCGCAGTGTACCGCGCCCGGGACTTCAGCCCGCCGCGAGTGCGCGGTCGAGGAAGTCGAGACGGTCCTGGCCCCAGAAGGGCTGGCCTTCATAAACGTACCACGGCGCGCCGAATACGCCGGCGGAGATCGCATCCTGGGTGTGCTGCGCATAGGCGGCCTGCACGGCCTGCGCCTCGCTGGCCTTGAGCAGCGCCGCGCCATCGAGCCCGATGCCGTCGACCAGCTGCGCCAGCGTGGCGGCATCGGCGATATTGCGCTGCTCGGCCCACAGGGCACGGCCGATGGTGCCGATCAGCTCCATCGCGCGGGCGGTGCCGTGCGCGAGCTGCGCGGCAATCACCAGCTTGCTGGCGGCATCGCCCGAGACCGGGAAGTAGGTCGGCTGCGGGTTGAGCGGCACGCCGAGGAACTCGCTCCAGCGGGCCAGTTCGACCAGCCGATAGGACTGGCGCTGCGGCGGGCGCTGCGCCAGCGGCAGTCCGCCCGAGACCGAGAACACGCGCCCGAGGTCGCAGGGCTTGAGATTGACCTGCACGCCATGCTTCGCGGCAAGCGCGGTGAAGCGGGCGTGGCCAAGGTAGACAAAAGGCGATTGCGGGGTGAAATAGTAGTCGACCTGCTTGCTCATCATGTCCTCTGGACTGGGGTGACGCGAGACAACGCGCGTGAAACGATGTGAATAACGAAGTGGAGACTAAAAACTGGAGACTGGCGACGATGCGGGAAAAGCCCGGGCTGCGCGGGGTGCTGGCCGGCCACCGTCAGAACGGCTTCACCACCACCAGGATCACTACCGCCAGCAATACCAGCACCGGCAGTTCGTTGAACCAGCGATAGAAGGTATGCGAGCGCGTATTGCCGCCACCCTCGAACTTCTTCAGCAGCACGCCGCAGCCGTGGTGGTAGCCGATCAGCACCAGCACCAGCGCCAGCTTGGCATGCATCCAGCCCTGCCCGGGGCCGCGCCCGATGCCGTAGCCGATATACAGCCACAGCCCGAACACCAGCGCGGGCACCGCCAGCATGGTCATGAAGCGATAGAGCTTGCGCGCCATCAACAACAGGCGCTGCACGCTGGCCGGCTCGCGCTCCATGGCGAGATTGACGAAGATGCGGGGCAGGTAGAACAGGCCGGCGAACCACGAGACGACGAAGACGATGTGCAGCGCTTTGACCCAGAGCATCTGGCTTCCATGAAGTTGTGTTCCCGCGGGAACGGTGGGGATGCAAAACGGCGTTCCCCGGCAAGCCGGGGCGGCCAGGGCGTGCAGCGACACCCCGCGCCTGCCGGCAGCCGGCTGGGGCCCAGGCGCCTGGCCGGCCCCGCCCTGCCTACCCGCTCAGGTGCGGATCTCGCCGTGGCCGAACACCACGTACTTCAGCGAGGTCAGGCCTTCCAGCCCGACCGGGCCACGCGCGTGCAGCTTGTCGTTGGAGATGCCGATCTCGGCACCCAGGCCGTACTCGAAGCCATCGGCGAAGCGCGTCGAGGCATTGATCATCACGCTGGCCGAATCGACCTCGCGCAGGAAGCGCATGCCGGCGGTGTAGTTCTCGGTGATGATGGAATCGGTATGCGCCGAGCCATAGGTATTGATATGGGCAATGGCCTCGTCCAGCCCGGCCACGGTGCGGATCGCCAGCACCGGCGCCAGGTATTCCAGGCGCCAGTCTTCCTCGGTGGCGTCGACCAGGCCGGTGAAGCCGGCGGCTTCCAGCGTGGCGCGGGTGGCGGCGCACACGCGCAGCTCCACGCCCTTCTCCTGGTAGATGCGGCACAGCGGCGGCAGCGCCGCGGCGGCGACATCGCGCGAGACCAGCAGGGTCTCCATGGTGTTGCACGGGGCGTAGCGCTGGGTCTTGGCGTTGTCGCAGACGCGCACGGCCTTTTCCAGGTCCGCGTCGGCGTCGATATAGACGTGGCAGATGCCGTCCAGGTGCTTGATCATCGGCACCCGGGCTTCTTCCATCAGCCGGGCGATCAGGCTCTTGCCGCCGCGCGGCACAATCACGTCGACGCACTCGGTCATGGTGATGAGCCGGCCGACCGCGGCGCGGTCCGTGGTCGAGATCACCTGCACTGCCTCTGGCGGCAGGCCGGCGGCGGCCAGGCCCTCGGCGACCAGCGCAGCCAGCGCGGTGTTGGAATCGATGGCCTCGGAGCCGCCACGCAGGATGGTGGCATTGCCCGACTTCAGGCACAGCGCGGCCGCATCGATGGTCACGTTGGGACGCGACTCGTAGATGATGCCGATCACGCCCAGCGGCACGCGCATCTGGCCCACCTGGATGCCGGTGGGGCGGAATTTCATATTGCTGATCTCGCCGATCGGGTCCGCCAGCGCGGCGATCTGCTCCAGGCCCGCGGCCATGGTGTCGATGGCCTTGTCCGACAGCGTCAGGCGGTCGACGAAGGCGGCGTCCTGGCCATTGGCGCGGGCACGCTCGACATCGCCGGCATTGACGGCCTTCAGGTGTGCGGCGTCGCGCCGGATGGCAGCGGCGATGGTCAGCAGCGCGCGGTTCTTGTCGGCGGTGGAAGCGCGCGCCATGGCGCGCGAGGCGGCGCGGGCCTGCTGGCCGACGCGGTCCATATACTGCTTGAGATCGAGCTCGTTCATATTCCTGGCCAGGCGACCCGGCCCTCAATGCGTGATTTTTCTGTCGGCAACGGCTGGCAATGCAGGCAAGCGGCGATCCCTGGCGACCGGGCGTGCCGCAGCCTACCTGGCGATGGTCAGCGCCAGCTGCAGCAGGCCGTCCCAGGGTTCGGCCGGCATGCCCTCGGCGCGCAGCCCCTTGACCTGCCGGTCCAGCTTGGCGGCCATCGCCAGCGCGGTCTCCAGCTGCGCCAGCGAGAGGCGCTGCGCGGCCTGCGGCACCAGCTTTTCGCGAGGGCCCCAGATACGCAGCTCGCGCGTCAGCACGCCAATCGGCTTGCCCGCGGCCAACCCTTGCCGGACCTTGGATAATACGCGAATTTCCTCGGTCAGCGCCCACAGCACCAGCACCGTGGCCTCGCCCTCGCCGCGCAGGCCCTCCAGCATGCGCACCAGGCGCGGCACGTCGCCGCCAAGCATGGCCTCGGAGAGCTTGAAGACATCGTAGCGGGCCACGTTGAGCACCGCATCGTGCACTTGCTCGAAGGTCAGCGAGCCGGCGGGATAGAGCAGGCCCAGCTTCTGGATTTCCTGGTGGGCGGCCAGCAGGTTACCCTCGACCTTGTCGGCGATGAACTGCAGCGCCTTGCGCCCCGGTTCGCCGGACTCGACCCGCTGCTGCTGCAGCGCCAGCCGTTCGCCGACCCAGGCCGGCAGCCGGGTGCGGTCGATGGAATCGACCTTGATCGATACCCCGGCCGCTTCCAGTGCCTGGAACCAGGCCGATTTTGCCGTGGCGAAGTCCAGCCGCGGCAGCGTGATCAGCATCACCACATCCGGCGAAGGCTGGGCAGCCACCGCGCGCAGCGCCTCGCCACCGTCCTTGCCGGGCTTGCCGGAGGGAATGCGCAACTCGACGATCTTGCGGTCGCCGAACAGCGACATGGATTGCTGCGCCTGGACCACCTGCCCCCAGTTGAAGCCGCGCTCGGACGAAAGCACCTCGCGTTCCGTGAAGCCGGACTCGCGCGCTGTCTGGCGCAGGCGATCGACTGCCTCGAGCACCAGCAGGTGCTCGTCGCCATGCACCACGTAAAGTGGCGCCAGGCCGCGTCCCTTGGCCTGGCGCAGGTGGGCTTCGAGTCCGTCGAGCTTAAGCTGCATGCCTTGCGCCTGTTCCTTTGTCCTTGCCGTGCTGGGCTCCCGAGCCAGGCCTTGCGCCTGGCTCAGATCGCCTTGACCGCGGCCAGCCGGCGGATCAGCTGCTGCACGATATCGCGCTGCATATCCCGATAGAGCTGCTGCTCTTCGTAGTCCTTGGCCAGCGTATTGGCCTCGTTGTAGGTCAGGTCGCGCGTGAGGACCAGCTGCGAGGGCGCGATCAGTTCCTCGCCTGCGGCACTGCGCAGGCGGAACGTGAAGCGCTGCGTCAGGCGGTATTCGCGCACCACGCCGGTGGTGGTGATCGACAGCACCGTCTTGGTACGCGTGTCCTGCAGCACATCAAGCAGGGCATCCGCGTCTTTCGCGTCGGCCACGACCTGGGTATCCGAGCCGTTGCGAATGGCGCGGCGCAGATCGGAGCCCATCAGCGTGTTGGCAGGAATGCTCATGTAAAGCTTCTTGAACGCGAAATCCGCGTTGCCACGCATGTGAAAGCCACAGCCGCCCAGCAGGCCGGCCACCAGCAGCGTAGCCAGGACCGCGCGGCGGCCCTGCAGCGGTCGATCCTGCTTCTGTCGATCCATATTCGGCAGCTCCCTAATTGGCTTGATCACGGACTTGGCCAGCGCTCGTCAGAGCACCACGTTGACCAGGCGGCCCGGGACCACCACGATCTTCTTCGGTGCGGCACCGGCGGCAAACTTGGCCACGGTCTCGCTGGCGACGGCCATGGCCTCGATGGCGGCGCGGTCGGCATCGGCCGGCACCGTGAGGCTGCCGCGCACTTTGCCGTTGACCTGCAGCACGAGTTCGAGTTCGCTTTGCACCAGCGCGGACTCGTCGACCTGCGGCCAGGGCGCATCGAGCAGATCGCCGAACTGCGCCGCATAGCCCAGTTCCTGCCACAGGCCGTGGGTGACGTGCGGCACCACCGGATACAGCACGCGCAACAGGATGCCCAGGCATTCGCGGCGCGCGGCCGGCGTGGCCTGCTTGGCATCTTCCAGCGCGTTGAGCATCTTCATGGTGGCGGATACCACCGTGTTGTACTGGATGCGCTGGTAATCGTAGTTGGCCTGCTTGAGCACGCCGTGGATCTCGCGGCGCAGCGCTGCGTCGGCATCGCCGGCCGGCGCGCCATTGCCGCCCGCCGCGATCGCCTCGGCATTGGCATAGCCGTAGTTCCACACGCGGCGCAGGAAGCGCGAGGCGCCCTCCACGCCCGAGCCGCTCCACTCGAGCTGCTGCTCGGGCGGCGCGGCGAACATGACGAACAGGCGCGCGGTGTCGGCGCCGTACTGGTCGATCAGCGCCTGCGGGTCGATGCCGTTGTTCTTGGACTTCGACATCTTTTCCACGCCGCCGATCACCACCGGCTGGCCGTCGGCCTTGAGCACGGCACCCAGCGGGCGGCCACGCTCATCGGTGCTGACGTCGACCTCGGCCGGGTTGTACCAGGTCTTCTTGCCGGCTGCGTCTTCGCGGTAGTAGGTGTCGTTGAGCACCATGCCCTGCGTGAGCAGGTTGGCGAACGGCTCGTTGAACGTGACCAGGCCCATGTCGCGCATGACCTTGGTCCAGAAGCGGGCGTACAGCAGGTGAAGAATCGCGTGCTCGATGCCGCCGATGTACTGGTCCATCGGCATCCAGTAGTCGTTGCGCGCGTCGACCATGGTGGCCGCGTCCGGGCAGGTATAGCGCATGTAATACCAGCACGAATCGATGAAGGTATCCATGGTGTCGGTCTCGCGGCGCGCCGGCTTGCCGCACGACGGGCAGGTGCACGCGAGGAAGCGCGGATCCTTGGCCAGCGGGTTGCCGGTGCCGTCCGGCACCAGGTCTTCCGGCAGCACCACCGGCAGGTCCTGCTCGGGCACCGGCACCACGCCGCAGTCCTCGCAATGGATCAGCGGGATCGGCGTGCCCCAGTAGCGCTGGCGCGAGATACCCCAGTCGCGCAGGCGCCAGGTGATCTTCTTCTCGCCCAGGCCCTTGGCGCCCAGATCCGCGGCGATGGCTTCCACCGCGGCCTGGTAGTCCAGGCCGTCGTACTTGCCGCTATGGATGCAGGTGCCGTGCTCCTTGTCGCCGTACCATTCCTGCCAGGCTTCGGTCGAGAACGGCTGGCTCTTTTTGGCGTCAACCATGTCGATGACCTGCTTGATCGGCAGGCCGTATTTGCCGGCAAAGGCGAAGTCGCGTTCGTCGTGCGCTGGCACGCCCATCACGGCGCCGTCGCCGTAGCTCATCAGCACGTAGTTGCCGACCCATACCTCGACCTGCTCGCCGGTGATCGGGTGCTCCACCTTCAGACCGGTGGGCATGCCCTTCTTTTCCATGGTGGCCATGTCGGCTTCCATCACCGAGCCGTGCTTGCACTCGTCGATGAAGGCGGCCAGTTCGGGATTGGCGGCGGCGGCATGGGCAGCCAGCGGATGCTCGGCGGCGACCGCGCAGAAGGTCACGCCCATGATGGTGTCGGCGCGCGTGGTGAACACGTACAGCTTGCCGTCGCCGATCGGCTTGCCGTCGTCGCCGGCGATGGCATGCGGGAAGGCGAAGCGCACGCCCACGCTCTTGCCGATCCAGTTCTGCTGCATGATCTTGACGCGCTCGGGCCAGCCCAGGCCATCGAGGTCGCCAAGCAGTTCCTCGGCGTAGTCGGTGATGCGCAGGTAATACATCGGGATCTCGCGCTTTTCGACCAGCGCGCCCGAGCGCCAGCCGCGCCCGTCGATGACCTGCTCGTTGGCCAGCACGGTCTGGTCGACCGGATCCCAGTTCACCGTACCGGTCTTGCGGTAGGCGATGCCCTTCTCCAGCATCCTGAGGAACAGCCACTGGTTCCAGCGGTAGTAGTCCGGGCTGCAGGTGGCAACCTCGCGCGACCAGTCGATGGCCAGGCCCATCGACTGCATCTGCCGCTTCATATAGGCGATGTTGTCGTAGGTCCAGGCCGCCGGCGCCACGCCGTTGTTGAGCGCGGCGTTTTCCGCCGGCATGCCGAACGCATCCCAGCCCATCGGCATCAGCACGTTGTGCCCGGTCATGCGCAGGTGGCGCGCCATCACATCGTTGATGGTGTAGTTGCGCACATGGCCCATATGCAGCTTGCCCGACGGGTAAGGCAGCATCGAGCAGGCATAGAACTTGGGCTTCTCGCTGCCGTCGGCCAGCTTCGCCTCTTCCGACACGCGGTAGGCATCGATGGCTTGCCAGTGTTGCTGGGCGGCTTGTTCAACGGCGGAGGGCAGATATTTGTCTTGCATGTTCAGGACAACGGCAACTGCGTTGACGGGCGGAAAGCGTGGAAAAGATAAGCGGCGGGCGGCCTTGCGGCGCCCGCCTGCGCTGGAATGGCGAAAGAGCCGATTATAACCGCCGGTGCCAGCGGCGCAGGACGTGCCGGGGAGCCTACTTCAGCCCCAGCACGTCCTGCATGTCGAACAGGCCCACGGGCTTGTCGGCCAGGAAGCGCGCCGCGCGCACCGCGCCGTCGGCGTACGACTGGCGGCTGGACGACTTGTGCGTGATTTCGATGCGCTCGCCGATGCCGGCGAACATCACGGTGTGGTCGCCCACGATATCGCCGCCACGAACGGCGGCAAAGCCGATCGAGCTGGGATCGCGCTCGCCGGTATGGCCTTCGCGGGAGAACACGCCGCAGGTCTTGAGATCGCGGCCAAGCGCCTTCGCCACCACCTCACCCATTGCCAGCGCGGTGCCGGACGGCGCATCCACCTTGTGACGGTGATGCGCCTCGATGACTTCGATGTCGTAGCCGGAGGACAGCAGCCTGGCGGCCGTTTCCAGCAGCTTGAACGTGGCGTTGACGCCAACGCTCATGTTGGCGGCAAACACCAGGCCAATCTGCTTTGCGGCCTCGGCCAGGGCGGCACGGCCGGCGTCGTCGAAGCCGGTGGTGCCGATCACCATCTTGACGCCAAGGCGCGTAGCCACCGCCAGGTGCGCCAGCGTGCCCTCGGGGCGGGTGAAATCGATCAGGCAGTCGGCACCGGCGAGACCCGCTTCGATGTCGGCGGTGATGGTCACGCCGGTGGTGCGGCCCAGCAGCAGCCCGGCATCCTGGCCCAGGGCCGGCGAGCCCGGGACATCCAGCGCGCCCGACAGGGTCACGCCGTCGGTGGCGAGGACGTGTTCGATCAGCATGCGGCCCATGCGGCCGGAGGCACCTGCGATGGCGATATTCATGGCTTGTCAGCAGTCAAAAAGGAAGCCGGCCGCAGCGCGGCCGGCATATCGGGAGAGACGGCTCAGTTGGCAGGACTGGCCGGAACACCGGAGGCGGCCGTCGCGGCGGCCTCCTGGACGGGCTTGCCTGCCTCCGGCGCGGTGGCGGCAGGCGCGGCAGCCTCGGCCGGGGCGGCGGCGGCATCCGAGGCGGGGGCCGCGGCAGGAGCCGACGCCGGGGCAACCGCCGCATCGCTGCGCGACTTGATCCCCACGTGCTGGCCCGCCTGCATGGCCTTCATGCCATCGATCTCGGCGATCAGTTCGTATTCCGAGGGCAACTCGTCGCCGCCGAACTTGACCAGCTTGTCGCCATCGAAGAAGACCGTGTAGCGGCGCTGTTGCACCACCGGGGTATTGCCGCGGCGGAACGAGAACACATAGTCCCAGCGATTGCCGTGGAACACATCCGTCAGCAACGGCGTGCCGAGCAGGAACTTGACCTGCTCGCGCGTCATGCCTTCGCGCAATTGGGACGCGGCCTCGCGCGAGACAAAGTTGCCTTGCACGATATTGATACGGTACGGGGTGATCGCATTGGCGATCGTGCGCGACGTACTGTCATAAGTGGAGCATGCTGCCGTCAGCAGGGTGGCAGCAGCCAGCACAGTGGTAACCAGCGTCGGACGCATGGCGGACGAACGAAATGAACGCATGTATCTCGCTTCTAGAAGGGAGAGGAAAGTGCCGATTGCGGCATTCGTGGCGTTCGCCACGAGACGGCTGCAGCGATGCATCACCGCAAGAGCAGCCTAGGGCAGGTGGCCGTGCCCCGGGCAACCCACCGGGGCGACTTTTGCCGCCAAAACCCTTATGATTCAATTATCCAGACATTGTACTCTAGGGAGTCACGCCCATGCCGAGTCCGGCGGACCTCAAAAATATCGGTCTTAAAGCGACCGTACCGCGTCTGAAGATCCTCGAGATCTTCCAGACCAGCGAGCAGCGCCACTTGAGCGCGGAAGACGTTTACCGCATCCTGCTCAATGAGCAAATGGACATCGGCCTTGCCACCGTCTACCGCGTACTGACCCAGTTCGAGCAAGCCGGACTGCTGTCGCGCAATAACTTCGAATCCGGCAAAGCCATCTTCGAACTGAACGAAGGCAAGCACCACGACCACCTGGTCTGCATCGACTGCGGCCGCGTTGAGGAATTCTACGACTCCGAAATCGAGCGCCGCCAGCAAAGCATCGCCAGCGAACGTGGTTTCGCGCTGCAGGAACATGCGCTGTCGCTGTACGGCAACTGCATCAAGACCGACTGCGCTTTCCGTCCGAAGCGTTAGCCCCGGCAGGCGCCACGGGCGCTCCCGATCACCGGCAGCACATGAAAAAACCGGCGCGGGGCGCCGGTTTTCTTATTTCAGGCCGATCCTACGATTCCTGCTGATCAGGCTCGGCAACGAGATGCAGGCCCCGCGCCGCGACCTGCCCGCCAGTGAACTCGACCACGACCTGGCGAAACAGGCCACGCGCCCACACCAGCATCGGATGGGTGTTGCGGCTGCGGTGCCAGAACATGTTCAGCCCCAGCGTCGTATTGATCTCGGCCGGCAAGGGGAAGGCCTTGAGCCCGTAGGTTTCGCAGGCCATGTCCTTGGTCAGCGCATTGACTGTGAAAATCAGGTCGGTCTGCGCGGCCAGCTCGGATTGCGCGCGCCAGGAATGCACCGTCAGCGTGGCATTGCGCTTGAGACCGCGCTGCTGCAAGGCATAGTCGAGCGGGATCAGCGAGGGTGCCGGACGGCCGCTGCCTCCCGAATGCGCCATGAAGATATGACCGCAATCGAGATACTGCTCGAGCGTGCAGGTGCCCTTGAGCACGGGATGGTTCTTGCGCGCGCAGACCCAGAGGTTGAGCGAGGTCACCATCTCCTCGACGATCTCCGGATGGCGGGTCGGGAACGGCGAGAACGCCAGGTCCAGCTCGTTGCCCCGCATGGCGGCGACATCCGACTCCCACGAGTGGGATTCGACCAGCTTGATATGTAATTCCGGCGCCAGTTGCTTGATACGCAGGATGAAGCGATTGAACACCGTATCGCCCAGTTCGGCGGCAAAACCGATATTCAGTGTGCCGGAAGCGACTGCGGGATCGAAATTGTCGGCATCGCCCTCGTTGATCGAAGACCACAGGTCAAGCATGTCGCGAATCTTCGGCCCCAGTTCCAGGGCCCGCGGCGTCGGCGTCAGGCCGTGCGGCACGCGGATGAAGAGCGGATCGTCGAAGATCTCGCGCAGGCGACCCAGCGAATGCGAGACCGCCGGCGCGGTCATATGCATCTTTTCCGCGACATAGGTCGCGTTTCGCTTGCTGAGCAGCTCGGTGAAAATCACGAGTAGCTTGGTATCCACATTCACCATGATCTCACCCAGGTTGGATTGGAGATTGCGAATGACTGGATCGTCACTTGCATTGGCCGCACATCAGTATTTTCTAGCACTGTAGCAGTGTAAGAGCAAAGTCGGAGACCGAATAGGGATTCTGCACCCCACCAAGGGGCCGGCGGTTGCGCCAGCGCAAGGATGGTGGCTCTTGGGCGCCATAGGCGGCCAGTTACCCGAGATTACGTACAGACAAAAAGCGGCGCCCCGCAGGGCGCCGCTTTTTTGTGCCTGCCTGAAACGGTCGGGGCCAGGTTACTTGGCGACCACGCGAGCCATTTCCAGCACCTTGTTGGAATAGCCCCATTCATTGTCGTACCAGCTCACGACCTTGACGAAGGTCGAGTCCAGCGCGATGCCGGCTTCGGCGTCGAAGATCGAGGTGCGTGCATCGCCGCGGAAATCGGTCGCGACCACCTTGTCTTCGGTGTAGCCCAGCACGCCCTTCAGCGCGCCCTGGCTCTGTGCCTTCATTTCGGCGCAGATCTCGGCGTAGGTGGCGCCCTTTTCCAGCTCGACGGTCAGGTCGACCACCGACACGTCGGAGGTCGGCACGCGGAACGACATGCCGGTCAGCTTCTTGTTGAGCTCGGGGATCACCACGCCCACGGCCTTGGCGGCACCGGTGCTCGACGGGATGATGTTTTCCAGGATGCCGCGGCCACCGCGCCAGTCCTTGTTGGACGGGCCGTCGACGGTCTTCTGGGTAGCGGTGGTGGCGTGCACGGTGGTCATCAGGCCACGCTTGATGCCCCACTTGTCGTTCAGCACCTTGGCGACGGGCGCCAGGCAGTTGGTGGTGCAGCTGGCGTTGGAGATGATCGCCTCGCCCTTGTACGTGTCGTGGTTCACGCCGTACACGAACATCGGGGTATCGTCCTTCGACGGGGCCGACATGATGACCTTCCTGGCGCCCGCATCGATATGCTTCTGCGCGCCTTCCTTGGTCAGGAAGATACCAGTCGACTCGATCACCACGTCTGCACCGATCTCGCCCCACTTCAGCTCGGACGGGTCCTTCACGGCGGTCAGGCGGATCTTCTTGCCGTTGACGATCAGGGTGTTGCCGTCGACCGACACTTCGCCGTCAAAGCGGCCGTGCACCGAGTCGTACTTCAGCATGTAAGCCAGGTAGTCGGGCTCAAGCAGGTCGTTGATGCCGACGACTTCGATTTCCTTGAAGTTGGCGGCGGCAGCACGGAACACCATGCGCCCGATGCGGCCGAAGCCGTTGATGCCGATCTTGATGGTCATGTTTATCTCCTGAGTAGCCTAACGATCGATGGATGCGGAAAAGCCTTGCCTTTGCCGGGGCCGCGCGGCCCCGGGAATCCTGTTACTGGCCGAGCGTGTCGCGCACCGTGCGCACGACGTTCTCGACGGTAAAGCCGAAGTGCTTGAACAATACGCCAGCCGGGGCGGATTCGCCGAAGGTGTCGATGCCCACCACGGCCTGGACCTGGTACTTCCACCAGAAATCCGTCACGCCGGCTTCCACCGCCACGCGCGGCACGCCTGCCGGCAGCACCGAAGCCTTGTAGGCGGCATCCTGCTTGTCGAATACGGTCGTCGCCGGCACCGAGACCACGCGCACGTGCACGCCGTCGGCGGCCAGCTGCTCCGCCGCCCCCACGGCCAGGCCGACTTCCGAACCGGTGGCGATGATCACGGCGTCCGGACGGCCGGTCTTGGGGTTGGCGCCATCGCGCAGCACGTAGCCGCCGCGCGCGATATTGGCGCGGGTGGCATCGTCGCGCGTCTGGAACGGCAGGTTCTGGCGGCTGAAGATCAGGCAGCTCGGGCCGTTCTCCCGGCGCACGGCCTGGGCCCAGGCCACCGCGGTTTCGGTGGTGTCGGCGGTACGCCAGACATCCATGTTCGGGATCAGGCGCAGGCTGGCGACGTGTTCGATCGACTGGTGGGTCGGGCCGTCCTCGCCCAGGCCGATGGAGTCATGGGTGAACACGAACAGCGAGCGGATCTTCATCAGCGCCGCCATGCGCAGCGCATTGCGGCTGTAGTCCGAGAAGGTCAGGAAGGTGCCGCCGTAAGGGATGTAGCCACCGTGCAGCGTGATGCCGTTCATGATGGCGCTCATGCCGAACTCGCGCACGCCATAATTGATGTGGTTGCCCCAGGCATCGGCACGCACGGCCTTGCTGCCCGACCAGTTGGTCAGGTTGGAGCCGGTCAGGTCGGCCGAGCCGCCCAGGAATTCCGGCAGCACCGCGGCAAGCGCCTCGATGGTGTTCTGGCTGGCCTTGCGGGTGGCGATGGTCTCGGCCTTTTCCTCGCACTTGGCGAGGAAGGCGTCCACGGCCGCGTCGAAGGCGCCCGGCAGTTCGCCGCGCATGCGGCGCTGGAATTCGCCGGCTTCGTACGGGAAACGCTCGGCATAGGCCTCGAACAGCGCGTTCCACGCCTTTTCCAGCGAACCGCCGCGGGCCTTGGCATCCCATGCCGTATAGACTTCGGCCGGCAGTTCGAACGGTGCGTGCGTCCAGCCCAGCGCTTCGCGCGTGGCCAGGATTTCGGCGCCGCCAAGCGGCGCGCCATGCACGTCGTGACCACCTTCCTTGTTAGGCGCGCCCTTGCCGATCAGGGTGCGGCAGCAGATCAGGGTCGGGCGATCGCTGAACTTGGCCTCGGCGATAGCGGCGTCGACCGCGGCGGCGTCATGGCCGTCGACCGCACGGATCACGTTCCAGCCATAGGCTTCAAAGCGCTTCGGGGTGTCGTCGGCGAACCAGTGCACGACATCGCCGTCGATCGAGATGCCGTTGTCGTCCCACAGCGCGACCAGCTTGTTCAGCTTCAGCGTGCCGGCCAGTGAGCAGGCCTCGTGGCTGATGCCTTCCATCAGGCATCCGTCGCCCAGGAAGACATAGGTGTGGTGGTTGACGATATCGAAGCCGGGGCGGTTGAATTCCTCGCCCAGCAGGCGCTCGGCCAGCGCCATGCCCACCGCGTTGGTGAGGCCCTGGCCAAGCGGGCCGGTGGTGGTTTCCACGCCCGGCGTGATGCCGTATTCCGGGTGGCCAGCCGTCTTGCTGTGCATCTGGCGGAAATTCTTCAGCTCGGCCAGCGGCAGGTCGTAGCCGGTCAGGTGCAGCAAGGCGTACAGCAGCATCGAGCCATGGCCGTTGGACAGCACGAAGCGGTCGCGATCAGCCCACTTGGGGTTGGCCGGGTTATGCTTCAGATGACGGCCCCACAGCGCCACCGCGATATCCGCCATGCCCATCGGCATGCCGGGGTGGCCTGAATTGGCCTGCTGAACGGCGTCCATGGCCAGGACGCGAATGGCGTTGGCCATGAGTTGGACGGGCTGCGAAGCGTGCGGACTGGCGGCGGGATGAGCGAGGTGAGACATGCGGCGGGGACCTGGCGGCGGGAAAAGCGCAATTTTACCAGAAGGAAGAAGCGAATCCGGCCCCCTGGCGACCCCGGACCGTGGGCATCCGCAGTGGACCGGATGGCTCTCCCCCGGCATCGGGAGCACGCTTGGCCGGATCCGGCTGCTGGCGGCGGTCCGCTCGCCGTGCCTGCAGATCGAGGCCGGCGAGCATGGGCGCTTTGACCGCATCTTCGGCCTGGATGGCCACATCATGAGTGCCGCCCCCGTGCCGGCCGCCGAGCGCCGGTACGCCTGGCAACTCGACCGCGCACTGCGCTGCTACCATGCCGCGCTGCATCCGGTCGCCGTTCGCCCGGCCCCTGCACCTGCGGGCGCTTTTCGACAGCGTCGGCGCCGCCGCGTAAGATGCTCGTTCGCACCGTGGGACCCGCCGCCATGGCAGGTCCCGCGCGGCTTCCCGTAACCAGGAGACGATCATGACAAGACCGGCCAACACCCCCTGGCTCACGCCCTACCTGACGGTGGGCAACGGGCGCAGCGCGCTCGACTTCTACCACCGCGCCTTCGGTTTCAGCGCGGGGAATGTGGTCGACGAAAACGGCGTGCCGACCCACGCCGAAATGCACTACCAGGGCGAACTGGTCGTGATGTTCGCGCCCGAAGGCGCCTGGGGCAGCACCGCGCGCACGCCCCGCTCGCTCGGCGTCGAATGCCCGCAGACCTTCTATGTCTACTGCGATGACGTCGATGGCATGTACACCCGTGCGGTAGCCGCCGGCGCCATCAGCCTGATGGCGCCGGCCGACCAGTTCTGGGGCGACCGCTATTGCATGGTCGAGGATCCCGACGGCTACCGTTGGGGCTTCGGCAAACCGGTGGCAGCGGACAAGGCCGCCGACGAGAACAAGGATGGACGCGCCTGATGCCGCCGCGCTTTTTCATCGACGCCGCCCTGGCGCCTCAGACCGAACTGGACCTGCCGGAAGCCGTGGTACGGCATGTCCAGGTGCTGCGCCTCAACCCGGGCGACGGCATCACCTTGTTCGACGGGCGCGGCGGCAGCCATGCCGCCACCCTGGTCGAACTCGGCAAGCGCCATGCGCTGGCACGGATCGGCAGTCACGACCCGTCGGAGTCCGAGGCGCCATTCCGCGTCACGCTGGCACAGGGACTGGCCGGCGGCGACAAGATGGACTGGCTGATCGAGAAGGCCGTCGAACTCGGCGTGGCGGCGATCCAGCCGCTGCAGGCGGCGCGCTCGGTGGTGCGGCTGTCGGCCGAGCGGGCGCAAAAGCGCCAGGCGCACTGGCAGGCGCTGGTCGAGGCCGCATGCGAGCAATGCGGGCGTAACCGCTTGCCGGACGTCGCGCCGGTGGCCAACCTGGAATCCTGGCTGCTGCAGGCGGACCCGGCGGCGGCCCAAGGCGCGCGCCTGCTGGTATCGCCGCGCGCCACGCAGTCGCTGGTATCGTTTGCCACGGAACGGCGCGATGCCCTGCTTGCCAACGGCGCGACGCTGCTGATCGGGCCGGAAGGCGGGCTCGCGCCGGACGAGGAAGCCGCGGCAATGCGAGCCGGTTTCACGGGCGTGTCACTCGGCCCGCGCATCTTGCGTACGGAGACCGCCGGGCTGGCCTGCCTGGCCACGCTCAACGCGGTACTAGGCGGATTTTGACGGCACCCGGGCCATCCTGGCCCGGCGCCACACTCACAGGAAGGAGTCGATCATGGGGCTACTCGATAGCGTGCTGGGCGGAGTTCTCGGACAGCACGGCAGCAGCGAAGCGGGCGCTGGCGGCCTGAACCCGAAGATGATGATGGCGCTGGGGCTGCTGGCCATGCTCGCCATGCACCGCGAAGGCGGCGGCGCGGCGCAGGAGCCGGCCGATGCCTCCGCCGGTGTCGGCGGACCTGGCGGGCTGGGCGGCCTCGGCGGGCTGCTGGGTGGGCTGCTGGGCGGGGCCGGCGGCGCCGCAGCTGGCGGCACATCCGGCGGGCTGGATCTGGGCGGCTTGCTGGGCGGCCTGTTCGGCGGCCAGGGCCAGCAGGCTGCCGGCGGCGCATCCGCGCTGGGCGCGGCGGCAGGCGGCATCGGCGCCTTGCAGCAAGTGCTGGCCCAGGCCGGACTGGGCGACCAGATCAATTCGTGGATCGGTACGGGCGCCAACCAGCCCGTCTCGCCGAGCGCGCTGGCCGGCGCGCTGGGTGGTACCGGCGCACTGGAAAACCTGGCCAAATCGACCGGCCTGTCGCCGGACGACGTGGCCGCTCACCTCAGCGAAGGGCTACCCGAACTGATCGACCGGCTGACGCCGCAAGGCCAGGTCCCGCCGGCGGCATAGGCCCGGGCCACACCGGCCAGGTCACACCCAAAACAAAAGGCCCGCTTCACTGCGGGCCTTTTGTTTTTCCTGTCCTTGCCGTGGGCGGTGCGCTCAGGCGAAAGAGTAGAACACGCGGAACTGCACCTTGCGCTCGGCCCAGAATTCGGCTGCGTCACGGAACACGTCGAGCAACACCTCGCGCCCTTCCTTGTCGAATTTCTGGGCGATCGGCAGGCCCTCGAGCACGATCACGAAGCCGGGCTGCGCACCCGCCTTGTGGATCAGGTCGGTCAGACAATCCGCCAGCGCATCGAAATTCTTCCCGAAATGCTTGGGAAAAAGGAAGTTGGTGGCGATGGTTTCCAGCACTTCCGCCTTGCTCTGGCAGTGCGCGCAGTTGGCGTACAGGAAATGCTGTCCCAGTTCGGCTGCCGCCTGGGCGAGTTCGGGCACGCGAAACGCGCGAATCGACTGGACGATGTTCGGACGCACCGTCTTGAACAGGTTCATGGCTCCCTCTTGGCTACCGTCGGTGCCGGCTGCGGGAACGGGTGCGGGCGGCGGTTGGTGCGAGAGCTCGTTGCGAGGCATCGTCAACACGTTGTCGTAAAGATTCCGGGCCTGGGTCTGGGCCCGCTGCCAGCCATCTCCGGCGCCGCGCTCTTCGCGGGCGGCAAGGGCGTCGCCCAATCCGAAAATGTCAGTCATCATTTGGCTATCCGTTTGAAACTGTTGTAGTGGTCGTCCGTGTAATAACAGTCGTTGGTGGCGCGTTGATCACCGCCGCATACGATCCGTCTCGCTCCCCTGTTTCGGCTGTTTGTCTTTACCGTGTATTCGCGGTAGTAGCCGCGCGACCTCTGCGGCAGGACGCGCTCATAGTTGCCGAACCTCGAGCCATCCTTGGCGTAGGGAAACGGTCCACCCGCTTCGATACGTTCCAACGTCAACTGTGCCTCGTTGGGCAATTGCTGTACAGCGATGGTTCCCGTGCCGTCATCGATCGCCTGGCGCGCCATCACGGGCTGGGCCAGCGCGCAAGATACCGCCACGCCTGCCAGCACCCGGCTTGCCACTCGCGCCAGACCGGCGACTGAAATCCATTGCGATGCGCGCTGCGTCAAAGGAATTTGGGAACCCACGTTGCTTGTCTTGAATTAGGAGTGCCAGCCAAATGGACTTGGCGTCACCAGGATTGCGCGGTTGCCGCGCCACCCCGACTGCCCATTTTGCCTGCACCCCGGACGGCCTGCGCGAATACCGGTGGCATCGTTACGCGCATAACGAGCGCGCACTTCAAAGGCATAAGGTTACGCCCATGCTGTTAAATAATCAATCCCCGCCCTCCAGCAGAGTGGAAAAGCTCAATTGTTTCAACATGTTAATGAAATGTGTGTGCACACTGACCAAGGTACGCAGGCGCAAAAAAAGCCGGGCAAGCCCGGCTTTTCAAGACTGGCTGCGGCTTAGCGCTTGGCTGCCGCGTCCACCACCACCAGCGACGTCATATTGACGATGCGGCGCACCGTGGCCGACGGCGTCAGGATGTGGACCGGCGCCTTGACGCCCAGCAGGATCGGGCCGATCGCCACATTGTTGCCCGCCGCGACCTTGAGCAGGTTGTAGGCAATGTTGGCGGCGTCGATATTCGGGCACACCAGCAGGTTGGCCTCGCCCTTGAGCGCGCCATCCGGCACGAGCTGGTCGCGCAGCTTCGGGTCGAGCGCGCAATCGCCGTGCATCTCGCCATCCACCTCGAGTTCCGGCGCGCGTTCGCGCAGGATCGCCAGCGTTTCGCGCATCTTCTGCGCCGACGGCGCTTCCGACGAACCGAAGTTCGAGTGCGACACCAGCGCCACCTTGGGCTCGATGCCGAAGCGCTTGAGCTCTTCGGCGGCCATCAGGGTGATCTCGGCCAGCTGGCAGGCGGTCGGGTCCACGTTGACGTGGGTGTCGACCAGGAAGATCTGGCGGCCCGGCAGGACCAGCCCGTTCATCGCGGCGTAGACCTCGTTGGTGCCGCCCAGGATCTGGTCGATATAGCGCAGGTGCGCGGCGGTGTTGCTGACCGTGCCGCAGATCATGCCGTCGGCCTCGCCCTTCTTGACCAGCATGGCGCCGATCAGCGTGGTGCGGCGGCGCATTTCCAGCTTGGCGTACTGCTGGGTGACGCCCTGGCGGGCCATCATCTTGAAGTAGGCCTCGGAATAGTCGCGGAAACGCGCGTCGTGCTCCGGGTTGACCACGGTGAAGTCGATGCCGCCGCGCAGGCGCAGGCCAAAGCGTTCGATGCGGTGGGCGATCACGGCCGGCCGGCCGATCAGGATCGGGTTGGCCAGCTTCTCGTCGACGATCACCTGCACCGCGCGCAGCACGCGCTCTTCCTCGCCCTCGGCGAAGACGATGCGCTTCTTCTCCATGTCGACCTGGCGGGCGGCCGCGTAGATCGGCTTCATCAGCGTGCCGGAGTGGTACACGAACTGCTGCAGCTGCAGGCGGTACGCGTCCATGTCCTTGATCGGGCGCGCGGCCACGCCGGACTTCATGGCGGCCTCGGCCACCGCCGGCGCGATCTTGACGATCAGGCGCGGATCGAAGGGCTTGGGAATCAGGTACTCGGGACCGAAGGACAGGTCCTGGATGCCGTAGGCGGTGGCGACGATGTCGCTCTGCTCCTGGCGCGCCAGTTCGGCGATGGCATGCGCCGCCGCGACTTCCATCTCACGCGTGATGGTGGTGGCGCCCACGTCGAGCGCGCCGCGGAAGATGAAGGGAAAGCACAGGACGTTGTTGACCTGGTTCGGGTAGTCGGTGCGGCCGGTGGCGATCACCGCGTCGGGACGCACTTCCTTGACCAGTTCCGGCAGGATTTCCGGGTTGGGATTGGCCAGTGCCAGCACCAGCGGCTTGTCGGCCATGCGCTGGACCATGTCCTGCTTGAGCACGCCGGCGGCAGACAGGCCCAGGAAGATGTCGGCGCCGTCGATCACCTCGGCCAGCTTGCGCTTGTCGGTCTTCTGCGCGAAACGGGCCTTTTCCGGGTCCATCAGCTCGGTACGGCCTTCGTAGACCACGCCGGCCAGGTCCGTCACCCAGATGTTCTCGAGCTTCATGCCGAGGTCGAGCAGCAGGTCCAGGCAGGCCAGTGCCGCGGCGCCCGCGCCGGAAGCCACCAGCTTGACCTTGCCGATGTCCTTACCCACCACGGTCAGGCCGTTGACCACGGCCGCGCCGACCACGATGGCGGTGCCATGCTGGTCATCGTGGAAGACGGGAATCTTCATGCGCTCGCGCAGCTTGCGCTCGACGTAGAAGCACTCGGGCGCCTTGATGTCTTCGAGGTTGATGCCGCCGAAGGTAGGCTCGAGCGCGGCAATGATCTCCACCAGCTTCTCGGGGTCCTTCTCATCGAGTTCGATGTCGAACACGTCGATGCCGGCGAACTTCTTGAACAGGCCCGCCTTGCCCTCCATCACCGGCTTGGAAGCCGCCGGGCCGATATCGCCCAGGCCCAGCACCGCGGTACCGTTGGTGATCACGCCAACCAGGTTGCCCCGCGCGGTGTAGCGGAAGGAATTGGCCGGATCGGCCACGATTTCCTCGCACGCGGCGGCCACGCCCGGCGAGTAGGCCAGCGCCAGGTCG
>NZ_JBYOJU010000081.1:0-22245 GCF_057798855.1 Cupriavidus sp. 96C5-1
GTCGCGGCGCCCCGCATGGCACGCGAGTTCGGGCTGTCTGTTAGCCAGATGGGGTTGGCCTTCGGCGCCGGTACATTTGGCCTGTTGCCGGGTGCCATGCTTGGCGGACGCCTGGCCGATCGCATTGGTCGCAAGCGCGTGCTGATCATGGCCACGGCGCTTTTCGGGATCTTTTCTATCGGCACGGCACACGCCTGGGACTTCTGGAGCCTGGTGGCCATTCGCGTGGCCACCGGCATGGGACTGGGCGGCGCAATGCCAAACTTGATCGCGATCTGCTCGGAAGCGGTGCCTGCCCGTCTGCGCAATACCGCTGTCAGCATCATGTACTGTGGCATCCCACTTGGCGGTGCCATTGCGGCGGTAATCGGCATCGTCTCTGCCGGCGAAACGGGATGGCGTCACATTTTCTATGTTGGCGGCTTAGGGCCGCTGCTCGTAGTGCCGATGCTGCTGATGCTGCCAGAGTCGCGGCGCTTCGACGGACCCGAGGGAAATTCCGTCAAGCCGCCTTCCGTGGCCTGGGCGCTGTTCGCTGAACGTCGCGCGGCAGCAACCTGTTGTCTCTGGATCAGCTACTTCTTCACACTGATTGTGCTTTATTTCCTGCTGAACTGGCTGCCGTCGCTCATGGTGGTGAATGGCTTGACCCGGGCGCAGGCTGGTGTCGTGCAGATCATCTTCAACATCGGCGGCAGTGCCGGTGCCTTGGGCATCGGCATGCTGATGGACCGGGGTCATCCGCGTGCCGTGGTGTCGGGCATGTATGTCGGAATCATCGTCGCTCTCGCCACCATGGCGGCCGCCTCCGGCATGGCGTGGACGGCGTTCGGTGCGTTTCTGGCTGGCCTGTTTGTCACTGGCGCGCAATCCGTGCTGTATGCGCTGGGGGCCGCGTATTACCCGATGGCGGTGCGCGGTACCGGTGTGGGCGCCGCCGTCGCGGTGGGACGGCTTGGTGCGATTGCCGGGCCGATGCTGGCCGGACAACTGCTGGCAATGGGCAAGAACGCAAGCACGATCATCGGCGCCAGCATTCCTATCATCATCATCTCTGCTATTGCCGCATTGCTGTTGTTGCAGCGACCTGCGGAAAGAGACTGACAGCGCCGACATCAACTGGTGTCATCGCTAGATCAGCGGTGTTTCAACGTTCCGTCGATGTGGCGAGGTGTTCGCCACGGCGATCGGAGACGGCTGCATTTGACTACTACTTGACTATTACTTGAGACATCTGCCATGAGCAACTCGTCAGATTTTACGCTTGCCAGTGCCAATACTTGGCAGGGCGCGATCTTCAACGGCGACTGGGTCCGCGTGTCCAGTGTCCTGGACGTCGTCGAGCCGGCCTCCGGCCAGCCGCTGCACCAGGTCGGCAGGGCCGCGCCGGAAGACGTGACCGCTGCCGTGCAAGCGGCACGCGCGGCGCAGCGCGCCTGGGCTGCCACGCCGCCGCGCGAGCGGGCGTCCGTGTTTCACCGTGCCGCGGCCCTGCTGCAGGAACAGGCGCCTGTCGCCGCGGCACTGATCGCGCGAGAAACCGGCGGGATCCTGCCGAAGGGCGAGCATGAGGTGCGAGAGGCGATCGTGCTGCTGCAGCGTGCTGCGGCGATGCCGCTGGAAGCCAACGGCCGGGTGCTGCCGAGCGCGCCGGGCCGGCTCAGCATTGCCCGTCAGCTACCGCTTGGCGTGGTCGGTGTGATTTCTCCGTTCAATTTCCCGCTGGTGCTGTCGCTGCGCTCCGTCGCGCCTGCGCTCGCGGTGGGCAACGCGGTGGTGATCAAGCCCGATCCGCGCACGCCATACGCAGGCGGTTTCGTGATTGCGGAAGTACTGGCCGCCGCGGGCTTGCCGAAGGGCCTGCTTCACGTGCTGCCCGGCGGCGCGGACGTCGGGCAGGCGCTGGTCGAGGCGCCCGGCGTGCCGATGCTTGCGTTTACCGGTTCGACGGCCGCCGGCCGCAAGATCGGCGAATTGGCGGGCAAGCATCTCAAAAAAGTGTCACTGGAGCTGGGCGGCAAGAACTCGCTGATCGTGCTCGACGACGCCGATCTCGACAAGACCGTGTCGGCAATCGCGTTCGGTGCCTGGTTCCACCAGGGGCAGATCTGCATGGCGACCGGCCGGGTGCTGGCCCACCGCAGCATCGCGGCGGAACTCACGCGGCGCCTGGCCGACAAGGCGCGCCACCTGCCGGTCGGCGATCCGGCCGTGGAGCACGTAGCGCTCGGTCCGATCATCGACCGCCGGCAGTTGCAGAACGTCGTTGACATCGTCGATGCCTCGGTGGCGGCCGGTGCCGTGGTCGAGGCGGGCGGAACCCACGAGGGACTGTTCTACCGGCCGACCGTGCTGTCCAACGTGAAGCCGGGCATGCGCGCTTTCGACGAAGAGATCTTCGGGCCCGTCGCGAGCGTGATCCCGTTCGATACCGACGACGAAGCCATCGAGCTTGCCAATCGTACCGACTACGGCTTGTCGGCGGGCGTGATTTCGGCCTCTGTGGGCCGCGCCATGGCCCTCGGCGAGCGGCTGCACACGGGCCTGCTGCATATCAACGACCAGACCGTCGCCGACGAGGTGATCAACCCGTTCGGCGGCACCGGCGCATCGGGCAACGGCAGCAGCGTGGGCGGCCCCGCCGACTGGGAGCAGTACACGCACTGGCAATGGGTGACGGTCAAGGACGCCGTTCCGCAGTATCCGTTCTGAACCCGGGCGGAGCGTCCGCGCGGGCGCTCCGGCCGATCTCTTCATTCTTTTTTCATCAAGGTGCAGGCCATGAGCAATCAAGCAGAGGAACAAACCGTCGTTTTCAGCATCGAGAACGGCGTGGCATGGGTCAAATTCAACCGCCCGGAAAAACGCAACGCGATGAGCCCGGCGCTGAACCGGCGCATGATGCAGGTGCTCGACGAGCTGGAGTTCCATCCGGAGGTCGGCGTGCTCGTGCTGACCGGCGAAGGCACCGCGTGGACGGCCGGCATGGATCTTCAGGAGTATTTCCGCGACACTGAAGCGCATGGCCTGAAGGGCACGCGCAAGGCACAGCGCGAGAGCTACGGCTGGTGGCGGCGCCTGCGCTGGTACCAGAAGCCTACCATCGCGATGATCAACGGCTGGTGCTTCGGTGGCGGCTACGGTCCGCTGTTCGCGTGCGATCTGGCGTTCTGCTCCGAGGAAGCGCACTTCGGCCTGTCCGAGATCAACTGGGGCATTCTGCCGGGCGGGGGCGCGTCGAAGGTCGCCGCAGAACTGCTCTCGTTCCGCCGTGCGATGTATCACGCGATGCTCGGCGAGAACATCGACGGCCGCAAGGCCGAGGAATGGGGCCTCGTCAACGAGGCGGTGCCTGCCGCGCAACTGCGCGAGCGTGTCAGCGAAGTGGCCCTGGCGCTGCTGAAGAAGAATCCGAGCGCCTTGAAAGCCACCAAGGACGCCGTCCGCCGCGTACGTGAGATGACCTATGACAACGCCGAGGATTTCCTCGTGCGAGCCCAGGAGGCGGCCAACAGTTTCGACGACGACGGCCGCAAGGAAGGCCTCAAGCAGTTCCTCGACGACAAGACCTACAAGCCTGGTCTCGGCGCCTACGATCTTAACCGCAAGCGCTGAGCGCCGGAGTCCGCCGATGAATACGACCCAATCCACGTCGCGGCCGGGGGTGAGCCGCGCGGCCATGGCGCGTCTGCTGAGACCGGCGTCGATCGCCATTGTCGGCGCCTCGCCGACGCCGGGCGCACTCGGCGCTTCGGTACTGGCTAACCTCCAGCGCAACGATTACGGGGGCAGGATCTATCTGGTCAATCCGAAGCGCGATGAGATCAATGGCCGGCCGTGTGTGAACTCGATCGAACAGTTGCCGCCAGGCGTGGATGTCGCCGTGCTGGCAATTCCACAGGCGGCGGTGCTTGACGCCGTGCGCCAGCTTGCGGACCGAAACGTGGGGGCCGTCGTGATCTTTTCCGCCGGTTTTGCCGAGGCGGGACCGGAAGGGATCGCGCAGCAGCACGAGATCGCGCGGATCGCAGCCGAGACGGGCATGCTCATCGAAGGGCCGAATTGCCTCGGTTGCATCAACTATCTCGACCGTGTGCCGCTGACGTTCATCGAGACCGACGTGAGCGCGGTGCAGGCGCAGCGCAGCCGCAGCGAGCCCGCGATCGGCATTCTGTCGCAGAGCGGGGCGATGATGGCTGTGCTCAACACCACGCTGACGAGCCGCCATCTGCCGCTTTCGTATGCCGTATCGACCGGCAACGAGGCGGCCAGCCATCTCGAGGACTATCTGGAATTCCTGCTCGACGACCCGGGCACCCGCGTCGTCGCAATGATTGCCGAGCAATTCCGGCAGCCACGCCGACTGCTCGACGCTGCGCGGCGCGCGCGGCGGGCGGGCAAGCTGCTGGTATTGCTGCATCCGGGCAAGAGCGCCGCCGCGCGCGCTTCGGCGGCCACGCATACGGGGGCGATGGCGGGCGACCATGCCGTGATGCGCACCAAGGTCGAACGCGCGGGCGTCGTGATGGCGCAGACGTTGGAGGAACTGGGCGATATCGCGGAGATCGGTTTGCGCTGCGCGAGCCTGCCTGGCCGCGGGACGGCGATCCTGGGCGAATCGGGAGCGTTCAAGGCGTTGTGTCTGGATGTGTGCGAGGCGCTCGGCCTTGACTTGCCCGTGATCGACGATGAGAGCGCGCCCGCGTTGCGCGCGGCGATGCCGCCGTTCGTCGCGGTCGCCAATCCGATCGATCTGACCGCACAAGGGCTAGTCGATCCGGACCTGTACTACCGCACGCTCTCGGCGCTGTTCGACGACGCTCGATTCTCGGCCGTCGTGGTCGGCCTGATCCAGACCGATCCGGTTACGTGTGCGATCAAGATGCCGCCCGTGCTGCGCGCAGTGCGGGAGCTGCGACCGCAAAAACCTGTGATCTGCGCGGGGCTCGACGAAGGGGCGATCGTGCCGGCCGAGTACATCGATCAGATGCGCGAACTGGGCGTGCCGTATTTCCCGAGCACCGAGCGTGCTTTGCGCGCCGTTGCCCGACTCAGCGAACTCGGTACGCGCGACTTCGCCGAGTCTGCGCATGAACCGGTTGCAGCCGACCTGCCGCGGCAAGGGGACGTTGTGCCCGAATACCGCGCCAAGCGGATCCTCGCACCACTCGGCATTCCGTTTGCGCCCGGCGAGCTGGCCACGAACCTCGATGCCGCGCTGACGATCGCGGATCGGATTGGCTACCCGATCGCGCTAAAGATGCAAGCGGTCGAGTTGAGCCACAAGAGCGACGTCGGCGGCGTGATACTCGGTGTCGACTGCGCCGACAATCTGCGCGCAGCTTGGATGCAGCTCGACGACAATTTGAAGCGACATGCGCCGGACGTGGTGCTCGACGGTGTGCTGGTCGAGAAGATGGGCAGCCGCGGTCTTGAGATGATCGTCGGCGCGCGTAACGATCCGCAATGGGGGCCTGTGATCCTGGTTGGCCTCGGTGGCGTCACGGCGGAGATAACGCGTGATGTACGTCTGCTGGCCCACGATTTGCCGATGGAAGCGGTCGTGCACGAGTTGAGGCAATTGCGGGGCGCTGCCTTGCTGCAAGGATATCGGGGAGAGCCGCCGCTTGACGTGGACGCGCTAGCGCGGGTGGTGGCAAACCTTGGCGCGCTGCTGCAATCCGAACCCCGCATCCGTGAGATCGACCTGAATCCGGTGATTGTTTATCGACAAGGTTCCGGCGTACTTGCATTGGACGCGTTGATGCTCGTGAAGCCGTGCGAATTGTCAACTTGATTGTCAACGTAGCGACGACTGCCGCACGAGGCCACTATTTGAATGGAGAACAGCGGTCGAATCTATTGGCTCTTTTGAATGCGTGGGCCGCCAGACCTGATCCGGCGGACTCGCACCCGAGCCCTTCCACCCTCACTTCGTCAACCACTGCATCCTGGCGCCTCGGGCGCCGAGAGGGGATAGGTCATGTTCCTGAAAAACACCTGGTATGTCGCCTGCACGCCCGATGAACTCGCAGGCAAGCCGCTCGGCCGCACAATCTGCAACGAGAAGATGGTGCTGTACCGCGACAGCAACGGCATCGTCGCCGCGCTCGAGGACTTTTGCCCCCACCGCGGTGCACCGCTGTCTCTCGGCTTCGTACGGGATGGACAACTGGTCTGCGGCTACCACGGCCTGGTCATGGGCCGCAACGGCAAGTGCGCGGCCATGACCGGCCAGCGCGTCGGTGGCTTTCCGTCGATCCGCAGCTACCCCGCCGTGGAGCGCTACGGCTTCGTCTGGGTGTGGCCCGGCGACGCCGCGCTCGCCGATCCAGCGCAGATCCCGCACCTCGAATGGGCCGTGAGCCCCGAGTGGGCTCACGGCGGCGGCCTGTACCACATCGGCTGTGACTACCGCTTGATGATCGATAACCTGATGGACCTCACGCACGAGACCTACGTGCATGCATCCAGCATCGGCCAGGCCGAGATCGAGGAATCTGCACCCGCGACCCGCGTTGAAGGCGACATGGTCGTCACGAGCCGCCAAATGGAAGGCATCCTGCCGCCGCCGTTCTGGGCCGCTGCGCTGCGTGGCAATAGCCTGGCCGGCGACGTGCCGTGCGACCGCTGGCAGATCTGCCGCTTCACGCCGCCGAGCAACGTGATGATCGAGGTGGGCGTGGCGCACGCCGGCAAGGGCGGCTACGACGCCGCGCCCGAGCACAAGGCGTCGAGCATTGTGGTGGACTTCATCACCCCCGAGACCGAGACCTCGATCTGGTACTTCTGGGGCATGGCGCGCAACTTCAGGCCCGAGGACGCCGAGCTGACGGCGACAATCCGCGAGGGCCAGGGGAAGATCTTCGCCGAGGACCTGGAGATGCTGGAGGCCCAGCAGCGCAACCTGCTGGCGCATCCCGAACGCAAGCTGCTGAAGCTCAACATCGATGCGGGTGGCGTGCAGGCCCGCCGCATCCTCGACCGGCTGATCGCGCCAGAGCAGGCACAGCCCGCATCGCCGACGGGAGCGGCATGATGCAGGTCCGGATCGCAAGCAAGACGGACGCGGCAGACCGCATCGCCGTCTTCGAACTGGTAGCTGCCGATGGCGGCAGCCTGCCGCCCTTCACTGCCGGCGCCCACGTCGACGTCCACCTCGGCAACGGCTTGCTGCGCCAGTACTCGCTGTGCAACGATCCAGCCGAGACACACCGCTATCAGCTCGGTGTGCTTCGCGACCCCGCCTCGCGCGGCGGGTCGATCGCGATGCACGCGCTCGCAGTCGGGGACATGCTGGAGATCAGCGCACCGAAGAACCACTTCCCGCTGCAGGCTGACGCCGGGCACTCGGTGTTGCTGGCGGGCGGCATTGGTGTGACGCCAATTCTCGCGATGGCGCAGAGCCTTGCGCACGCAGGCGCCTCGTTCGAATTCCACTACTGTACGCACAGCGCGGCCCGCACGGCATTTCGCGACCGCCTCGCGTTGGACGATCTGCGCGAGCGCACATATCTATACCACGACGACGAAGGCCAATATGCCGACCTGCGGCTGCTGCTCGCCGCGCCGCGCCCCGACACGCATCTCTACGTCTGTGGTCCGGCTGGCTTCATGACCGCCGTGCTCGACGCGGCCCGAGCGACCGGCTGGCCCGAATCCAACCTGCATCGCGAGTACTTCGCGGCGCCGGAAACACAGTCCGTCCCCGGCGTAGCTTTCCAGGTGAAGGTGCAGAGCACCGGTCAGATCATCGACATCGCGCCGGACGAGACTGTGGTGCAGGCGCTGGCCGCGCACGGCATGGAGATCCAGACCTCGTGTGAGCAAGGGGTCTGCGGCACGTGCCTGACGCGCGTGCTCGAGGGCGAGCCGGACCATCGTGATGCCTACCTAACCGACGAGGAACGTGTTGCGAACAACCAGTTCCTACCATGCTGTTCGCGCGCGAAGAGCGCAATGTTGGTACTCGGCTTGTAATTGTTGAGATTCTGCGGAGTTGCATCACAAGTACCGGTGCACCGGGCAAAAACCGGAAATGAGAGGGTCTCCAGTGTGCCTAGGAGGCCAGAAAAAGATGATATGGAGGAGACGTTGAAAAAAATGACGAGGAACCTAATTGCCGCAGTTGCAGGAGGTTTGCTTGCTTCTGCAGCACAAGCGCAATCGAGCGTGACGATGTACGGGGTAGTGGATGCCGGTATCGAATATGTCAGCCATGCAGGGACAACCGGATCCGGGTCATCATATCGTGTTAAATCCGGAAATAGTGCGGCCTCCCGATGGGGACTGCGCGGCAAAGAAGACTTGGGTGGAGGGCTGAGCGCAATCTTTGTCCTTGAGAACGGCTTTTTTGTCGATACTGGCATGGCCGCGCAGGGTGGCCGCTTGTTCGGCCGCAAGGCCTTTGTCGGCATCGCCGGCCCCTGGGGACAAATTACCCTCGGACGTCAGTACAACATCCTTGGGGACACCTTCATTCCGCTCGATACGACTCGCTACGCAACCTATTCCGTGCTATCTCACGATACACACTTCTCGGGTATTGCCGATAACACGATCAAGTACACGGGAAATTTCGGCAACCTAACGCTCAGCGCGATGTATAGCGCTGGCTACGACTCAACCATTTCTGGAGGCAGCGAAGTTCCTGGTGCACCACGCGTTGGACAGGAAATCGGCGCCGGCGCGTCTTACACCGCCGGCAAACTTGGCATGGCCTTGGTCTATGACCAGCGTCGTGGCACATCGCTCGCCACCGCAAACAGCGTTGAGCGTCGCTATGCTGCGGGCCTCATCTACACCAGCGGGCCGTTCATCGCGGTGGCTGGCTATCGCTACCTGCAGGGCGATCTCGCCACTCCCGGACTCCGATCTGATCTCTATTGGTTAGGTGCGTCCTACTCAATCATGCCGGCGCTAACGCTACGTGCCGGGATCTATCGAACGGATCGACGAGCCTCCGACGACTCTGCAACGAGTTACACGCTGCAGGCCGTTTACAGCCTCTCAAAGCGCACGGACATTTTTCTCCTTGGCTCATACATGGACAACAGGGGGCGCTCGAAGTTCGGCGTGGCCAATGCAACGACTGCCGCACCGGGCGTTGGGCAAACCGGCATCATTGCTGGCATCAAACACATCTTCTAATCAACGCATTGCGGGCGGCGTACCCGCTCCGCCCCGCCACCGCGCGTGGCAAGAGCAATGCCGTGCCCAACACCGAGGTGCCCTCGGATTGGGGCTCAGGCGCAAAGGACCGCACCCGCCCGCTGTGCGCGTACCCCAGGACGGCGCGCTACCAGGGCACGGGCGACATCAACGACGCGGCCAGCTTCCGCTGCTCGTGAACCTGCGGAAAACACCTGCCGGCCCGCCTGCAAGCGTGGCCGGCTGCGGGCACGGAAGGCAATGCAGGCAAGATCGTGGTGACCCCGCTCGGAACTGGGTCGCCATCCGTATCACCCGAGCGCTTTAGCGCCAGCACGCTTGTGAAAGCTGGCGGGAAAAGGCGGCTGTTTGAGAGTCCCCCGGATGGCTATACCGTCTTTATCGGGATCGACACCACATTCACCATCAACCAACACATCTACAAGAATATCGCCTTCAAGACGAGCGATCTCAAGCCCGTTCTGATCCTCGCTTCTTCTGGCTTGTAGGCAGGAATGAATGCTGGCATAGGCATCAGGACCATGGCCGATCTGGTCTCCGGCGGCAAGAGCAAGGGCTGATATTTGGGTCGGGAAGTAGCGGTAGCCCTGGACATCTGGCGACGGAGTTGTTCGGCGAAATGGCTCACTTGAAGGTGAATCATGTGCCTTACAAGGGGAACACCGCAGTGGTTGTCGCCGCGGTGGTTGGAGAAGCGGACGGCGGCATCCTGGCCATCCCCGGAAAGCTCCCCACGTGCAAGTCGGGAGGATCATTCCGTTGGCCGACGCTTCTGCCCTCCTTTTATTAGATCAATCGAAATAGGGTGTGAATGTCTTTAATTTACAATTCTTTCCAGAATTTGATCTCAGGAAGTGAGGAGGAAATGATGAGAATAAAGCGCATCGTTCAGGTATGCACACAGTCTTTGCGACTCGCCCCAGCAGTGCGCGTGATTGGCAAGTAAATATGACCGAAAGAGCAGAGATTCACGCCGAGACGGTTATCGCAAGCGACGCCGACGAACTTTCGGCGCGCTTGCGACCGATCCGGGGCAACGTCGCGGTCGAATCGGGGAGGGGAAATCATCTTGACGTGCGGCTGGCGTCGAGTCTTGCTGGCGGAGCGGTGACGCATCAAATTCAGACGACAACGGGTGTTCGATTCCGGTTCGACAGTCCGTTTGATGGCTACGCGCTGGTGCTGCTCCACGAGGGCGGGCTGCGGGCGCGGATTGGGCAACAGGAGCGCACTTGGTCGGCAGGCGCTTGCGCAGTTCTGGAAGCGACGCAGGTCAGACAATGGCAATGGCAGGCGGGCAGCTACGACATACTGCTGGTCGGCGCGAACGATATCACGCAGCGGCTATCGACGCTGCTGGAAACACCCGTGACGCGCCCTCTGATGTTCCAGGCGGAGGTTTCCCCGGAGTCGGACGGGGTGAGACTGGGTGGTGCGGTGATGCAGCTGATGCAGTCTTGTTTCGGCGATGACGGATCCAGGGTGACGGCGATGGCCACGGCGGCCAGCATACGTGACGTTGCCGTAGGGGCCTTCTTGGAGGGCTTGCCGCACAATTACTCTGACAGGCTGCTAGGCAGGGCGCCGGGACCGTCACCACGGCACGTCAGATCCGCGATCGAGTTCATCCATGCCTATGCGCGGGACAGCATTTTCGTCGAGGATATCGCCAAGGCCGCTGGCGTCAGCGTGCGCGCCCTGCAGGTGGGATTCGCCACGTTCAAGAACACCACGCCAATGGCGTACTTGAAGCGCATTCGCCTGGAGGGCGTGCGCAATGAACTCCTGCACGGCGATCATGCATCGATTGCTGAAGTCGCGATGCGCTGGGGGTTCAAGCACCTCGGCACGTTCGCCAAGGTGTATCGCGATGCGTTCGGCGAGTTGCCGTCGCAGACGCGTCGGATTACGAGGCGTTAGGGAGGTTCCACCGAGCCACCCACTCCACGTCTGTCAGATCACTTGAATACCTCTTCGTTTTCGCCGTCAGCTGTGACTGCCATTCTCGGTCCTCGTTTCACATCCCGCCATAAAGCTCTCGCAGCACTGCCAACCCGATGCGATACCGTTGCCATCCCGATGACCCTGCCCGCAGGCAGGGTCATCGCGCGCCGTACCGCAATAAGCCGGCCACAACGGCCTCGCCCTACTTCGACAGCTTATCGAAATCCCGATCGAGCCGCGCCAACGACGCATCGATCGCCCCTCGTCGCTCCTTGATCCAGGCATCCTGCTTCGCTAATTCCTGTTCCGAGGCCTTCAGCATGCGCGCCATCTCCACCGACTGCGGCCCGCCGGATGTCACCCGGTGGTTGACGATCGACACCGGATCCAGTGCTGCGCGGAATTCCGCCTCGCTCATCGGGAACTCGGTGTTGCCATAGTCGTGCACGGCTTCGGCATAGATGCGCTTCGCCTCGGCATAGGGGAAGACGCTGGGCCGGATGTCGTGTGCCTTGGCGTAGTCGACCAGCTTCGAGGCGAAGTGATGCCCGACGCGAAATGGCAGCTTATACTTGCGCATCAGTTCGTCGGCCACTTCCTGCGAGGCGGTCCAGTCTCTGTCCAGTTCTTGCAACGCGCGCTCGCGATCAATCACCAGGGCGGTCATGATCCGATCAAGGCCTTGCAATACTGTGGTGGCACTCTGGACCATCTGACCGTTGGTGAGGGCATCCTTGGCGTCGGCCATGCCCGGTGGCAGGTTGTGCGCGCGGATCACCGGCCCCATGGCCAGCGTGATCGCGGTGGACGCCTTCTCCCGGGTGGAGTTCAGCAATCCGGGATTGCGCTTCTGCGGCATTGCGCTGGACACATAGGTGTTGCCGCCGCCTTCCTGCAGCAGGATCCACGGGCGTGGCTGCGCGTACTGGGTCATCACGTCCTCGATGAAGCTGCCCGCGTGCAACGCGATGCCGGTGACGATGGAGCCAACCTCCACGGGCAGGTCCACCGAGCTGATCTGGGAAGCGTCATAGGCATTGTCGACCAGCGCGGAAAAGCCCAGGTAGTTCGCCATTCTGGCGCGGTTTAGGGGCCAGCCTGTGCCATTCAGCACCGTCGTGCCCATCGGCGAGCGGTCGATTCGCTGGTACGCCTCGCGCAAGCGCTGAGCGTCGCGCTGCAACCCCGTGTTGATGCCGAGCAAGTAATGCCCGTAGCTGTTTGGCTGCGCGGCCACACCGTTCGTGTAATTCGGCACGATGGTGTCTACATGCTGCCGCGCCAGCTTGACCATGGTGGTGGAAGTCTTGTTGAGCTGATCAGCCAGGGACAGCACTTCCTCGCGCAGCATCGCCACCCGTACGGTGGCGAGCATGTCCTGACTGGAACGCCCCGCATGGATCAAGGTGACCTCCTGGCCCGCCGCCTGGATCATCAGCGGCTCGAAAGTGATCACCGTCGAGGGACGCTTGCCGCCAGGCTTGTCGCCATTGGCCAGCACCGTCGCGATGCCGCCGGCCACGCGCGGCGCCAGAGACCGGTCCAGCAGGCCTTCGTCGGTATTGATCACGGCCGAGGCCTTGTTGATCTCGCCCAGCCAAAAGAAGGCGTCGCGGTTCGCGCCGCCCTCAGCGGCCACGGCGGGCGGAAAGGTTGACATTGTCAGCAGAGCGAGCGCAGTCAGCTTGAGCAGACATTTGGCTCGGGTCTTTGGTTGAGTAATGGTCATGGATCTCCTCCGTTGTGTCGTTTCTCGTCGGCTTAAGGCCAGCTTATAATAGTGCCCACTCGGAGTGCAACGTCTGTGGCACTTCTAGAAGCTTTGTAAAAGGGTGCCCACACATCCGGTACGTCGATGTCCTGAGTGTGGGTCCCAGTGTGACCGATATGCGCGTTGGTCGCTCGGACCGCTCCCATGCACGAAACGCTCTTCGGCCCAGCTACCACGCCGGCATCGTGTGGCTTGTCCTCGCCGCGCATCAGCTCACGCGCGAACGACGCCAGCGCTCGTATTCGGTCTTGACCGAGCGAGTAAGCGCCGGCACGTCATGATGAAGATCGTTGTAGCCACAGGTCAGGTATCCTTTGGGACGTCATCACCGACGCGCGAGAAGTTTTTCCATCGCGACGAAGAATACGGGGGTGATGTAGAACGTCAATGACTGCGAGAATACCAACCCGCCCACAACCGCAATACCTAATGCACGCCGGGATTCCGCACCCGCGCCGATGCGCAGAGCGATAGGCATTGTGCCTAGCAACGCTGCCAGCGTAGTCATCATGATGGGGCGGAAGCGGGTGACGCTGGCCGCTAGCATCGCGTCGGCCGCCTTGGCTTTGTCTTCCCCGCGCATCAGATCCATCGTCATTGGCAGTCAGGCTTTGGATGTCGCCGGATGCGAGCGTAATGCTGGCTTGATGCATCTTGACGGGGAGCCCGAGATCGGAAACGTCAAGCGACGCGACCTGTACGAACTACACGTTCTGAACTGAGAGCGTTTTCGCTGCTTGAGCGGAAAGTTGTGGTGCTGGGGGATTGGCTGGGGCCGGCGGCGTAGGAGCGGTTCCTGGATTGTCCATGCCGCTTCCGCAGGCAGACAGGGTTGCGACGACGGTCAGGGCAGTCAGTGCTCTTCTTATTTTTTCCTTCCCTGTTTGTTTTCAGTTTCCGTCTGCTTTTTCGTTCTTAGGGCTCAGGGAGCTCAAACTCTTGCCATGCTAATCCATGCCGCCGAGCGCGACGAGGCTGTCGCGGGTGCCGCGCACCTCAATACGCGCACGTGCCGTCACAAACGCGGGGTTGACGGAAAGGCGACCCGCCACACCCATGTCTCCATGTGGCGGATCGCCTTCTTTTCTCCTAAATGTCAAAATAACGCACGACACACTCAATATGCGCAGGCATTTCGATTGCCCGATCGATGGCAGGGTAGTCAGCCAGATATGGAGTATCTAATCTCCGCGCTGCGAGGTTCCTGCTGATAGCGCCCAGACGATCCGCCCGCGGGGAGCGACGGATCGTCTGGGTTTTTTGCTTCAACCGAGCGACGGGTATCCGTCGACGGCGGAACTGGAGCCTCCCTACCGCCTCGTCATCCGACGTGTCTGCGATGGCAACTCGCCGAACGCATCGCGATACACCTTGGCGAACATGCCAAGATGCTTGCCCCCCAGAGCATCGCGACTTTAGCAACCGACGAATGATCGCAGTTGAAGAGTTCGTCGCGCAACGCTGGCCGCAGGCCCGCAACCATCCGTCGCCAGCGTGCGGACTCTCGGTTTGAACGAGCTAAGGAAGATTTGGCGCCGCTCGCAATCGAACTCACTCAGCAAAAGCACCGATTGGAGATTTGAGAGGCGGACGAAGTTCGCTCAGAAGCGATCGCGCCTAGAATTTCAATGGAGATCGTGGCCGAGATTCTATTGAATGCCGCTACGGGAAAGTCCTCACCCTCATTGTTTTCAACAATTAGGTTCCCAGTCATGAAGATGACTCCATTTGAACCACCCATGGCAGCCATGGCAGTGGAAAAACTGGAGACATAATCATGACCTATCCCGGCACCTAACTCCTTGTTGGCGGCGAATGGTGCGACGCAGTAGAAGGCCGAACGTTGCCCGTGCTCAACCCTGCGACGGGCCAGACCATTGGCCGCGTAGCGCATGCGGGAATCATCGATCTGGACCGTGCGCTGGATGCCTCACTCCGGGGATTCGAGACGTGGCGCTACACACCGGCTATTGAGCGTAGCCACGCCTTGCGCCGCGCGGCGCAATTGATGCGTGAGCGCACTGAAACCATCGCACACATGTTGACGCTAGAGCAGGGCAAGCCACTGAGCGAGGCGATGGCAGAGACGCGCATGTCCGCAGACGTGATCGAATGGTTCGCCGAGGAAGCGCGCCGGGTTTACGGGCGAGTCGTGCCTGCACGCAGTTTGGCAGTGCAACGAATGGTGCTGCGTGAGCCGGTGAACTCGGGCGATGCCGCCTGGTTCGCCGACGGCATGGTCGACGACATCATTACTGGTCTGTCGCGCATCAAGTGGCTGTTCGTGATCGCGCGCAACTCCAGCTTCGTCTATCGCGGGCGTGCATTCGATGTGAAGCAGGTCGGCCGCGATCTCGGCGTGCGCTATGTGCTCGAGGGAAGCGTGCGGCGCAGCGAAAATCGCGTGCGCATCAACGCGCAGCTCGTCGATACCGCGAGCGGCGCGCATATCTGGGCTGAGGGCTACAATTACACACTCGGCGACGTGTTTGCGCTGCAGGACGAGATCGCATTCGCCGTGGTCGGCGCCATCGAGCCGAGCCTGCGCCGTGCCGAGGTCGAGCGCATCCGCCGCAAGCGCTCCGACAGTCTCGACGCCTACGAACTCGTGCTGCGTGCACAGCCCGATGTCGATTCCGGCATGCCCGCTCGTGCAGCAGTCGCGCTGCCACTGCTCGAGCGCGCGCTGGCACTCGACCCCGCTTACGCTCTCCCCCATGGCATGCTTGCGATGTGTCATCACAATCGCTTCCTGCGAGCCGGGCTGAAGGAGCAGGATCGAGCAGCGTCGATACGACACGCCCGCCTCGCGCTGGAGCACGGCAGCGACGACGCGCTGGCGCTCACCTTCGCCGGTTTCTGCCTGGGCATGGACGCGCACGATCGCGCCGCAGCCTTCGCCGCTTTCGAGGCCGCGCTTGCGCTCAGCCCATCCACCGCGCTCGCGTACATTTTCGGGAGCGTCATCCATAGCTGGGCTGCCGCGGCGGAGCCAGCCATCGAATGGGGCGAGCGCGCGCTGCGCCTCAGCCCATTCGATTCCTGGGCGTTTGCAGCGTTCGGCCCGCAAGCGCTCGGGCATTGGCTGCAAGGGCGACCGCACTAGGCGGCCAAGGCCGCTTATCAGGCGGTGCAGTGCAACCCTGCCCACAGCATCAATTACGTGATCCTGATTGGACCGCTCGTTGCTCTGGATCGACTCGATGAAGCGAAAGCTGCCGCCGCGCGCGTTCTGGAATTGCAGCCGACTTTCCGATTCAGCCGCCAGTTTGCCGGCGTCGACTGTGCGCCCCCGCTTGCACAAATGCTTGGCGACGCGCTACGCATCGCCGGGCTGCCTGAATAGGCTTGCGCTATCCCGTCAGCTTGGCTGAGCGCCGGTCGCGTTTTATGCCTTGCTTGCCGCATTTCGGTATCGCGCTCCTGAGAAACAGTTGGGGCAGCAGGTTTTTTTCAAGCTGGCCGAACGGCTTGGGTGATCTGGGAACCGAGGGTAGTCGCGCGGCGTTGGAGAGCGGCGACGGCGCGCTGGCGCTGCTGTTCTTCGTAGTGCTGCTGGCCCTGGTCGACGAAGACTTCGCTGCGGGCCAGCATGAGGTACACCATCCAGGCGAGCTTATGGGCGACGGCGGGATTGGCGCGCGGCGTGTCAATGCGCGCGCACAGCCGCGGGTAGAACGCGCCTACCCCGAAGTCGTTGCGCGACAGGCTCATCGCCGCCAGTCAGTCATGACGGAGCGCGGCCGGCGATGCTGCGCCGCACACGGGATCGACTTCACTGCGAGCGCGGCGGCAAGCAAAGCGGTTGGGCCAACTCTCGCAGCACGGAAAGAAAGAGCTGTGCCGCCGGGCCCAGGGTCCGGCCGCGCAATGTCAAGATCATGGTGGGCGTACGCCACGGCGGCAGCGCAATGGGCAGGACCTTGAACATCTCGCGATGCCGCCCAAAGGGCAGGAGCGAGTGCGGGACCATGGTCACAAAGCGACCCGTGTCCAGCAGGCTGTATCGGGCCATCAGGGAGCCGGAGTGGATGACCCGCTGCGGCATCGCCAGGCCCCGCGCCGCCAACGCCTCGGGCAGCGGCGTCTCGGGCATAACCTCATTGCGCGACAGGATCCAGTGTGCATCGACCAACTCGTCCAGTTCGATGCGCCGACGCTTGGCGAAGGGACCTGCATGGCCAACCACGACCCGCATATGGTCATGAAACAGCGGCTCGCCGTCGATGCCAGGAGGAAGCGGCAGCTTGTAAGGTCGTGCCACGACAAAGCTCACCATCCGCTCCATCAGGAAGTGGTTGATGAGGTCCGGCGACTGTCCGGACTCCAGCACAAAGCGCATGCGAGGGTGCTTGCGCAACACCGCCTCCATCGTGGCGCTGACCAGACCGGCATGCAGCGTTTCCATGCACCCCAGCCGCACTTCACCACCGCTGGGGTCGGCCAGGTGATCCAGCTCACGCAGAGCGCCTTGCATCTCGTCGAACACCGCCTTGGATCGGCGCACCAGCGCCTCCCCGAATGGCGTAGGCTCAATGCCCTTGGGGCCTCGCTCCAGCAGGCGCAGGCCCAGCGTGTCTTCCAACTCGCCGATGACCCTCGACACCGCCGACTGGGACAGGTGCATGGCCTGTGAAGCCTTGCGCATGCCGCCCGCTTGAACGACGGCCACCAGGGTCTGCAGATCGTGCAGGCGCACCCGCCGCATTGCCCGTTCGATGTCCATGCCTCGCCTCCATTGATCTTGGAACGAGATCATATGATGCCAAAAGAATGCTTTCCCGGAACGGCCTGCAACCCTAATCTGGCACCCGACACAGGTGCAAAGGGCAAAAACATGATGGCGATGGTTAGCGACGAGACTACAGTGGACCGCGAGCCGGCCGTTGTGCGGCGCACACCCGGTCTATTGCTCGGGCCGTACTACCCCCTTACCCCCTCGAACGGTTCGGATGCTGATCTGTGGAGTGGTGATGCTCGGTTGCCCGATGGTGCGCGTTACCTCCAATTGCAAGGCAGGGTGCTCAATCTTCTCGGTGTACCTGTGGCCGACGCACTCGTCGAAATCTGGCATGCCGACTACCACGGCCGCTACCGGCACCCCAGTGCGCCCGATCACGAGCGAGTGGTCAAGGGGTTCGCGGGCCACGGCAGCGTGTGCAGCGATACGCAAGGCCGCTTCGCTTTCCGCAGCCTGGTGCCCGGCGCCTATGCCGATGGCCTTGTGCAGCGTGCGCCCCATGTGCATGTGCAGGTGACAGGCCAGGTGGACCGCTTGATTACGCAGATCTTCCTGCCTGGTCATCCGCTGAACGGCCACGATCGCTGGTACCGCGCGGTGGCACGCCCCGAATTGCTCACTCCCGACGTCTTGCGCGACGGTGCCGATACCCTGGCGCTGGCCTGGACCGTCGTGCTCACGCAAGGATGAATCGTTCGCAATCCAGAAGGAGAAGATGATGGAAACGATCAACACCCAACGGCGCCGGCTGACCTCTGCCCTGCTCTCCGCCGGCATCGCTGCCCCTTTGTCCCTGCGGGCACAGCCTCGAATCGATGCCTTGCGGATCATCCACGGCTACCCGGCGGGCGGATCGATTGACGTCGTCTGCCGCAAGCTGGCGGAGAAACTCACCGGGCGCTATGCCGACCACGTGATCGTGGAGAACAAGCCCGGCGCGGCAGGACGGCTGGCCATCGAGGAACTCAAGAGAGCGCGCGCGGACGGCTCGGCCATGCTCGTCGCGCCGGCCTCCGCCTTCACGCTGTATCCGCACGTCTATCGCCAGCTGAGCTACGACGTGTTCACCGACCTGGCGCCGGTATCCACGGTGGCCAGCACGGGCTTTGCGCTGGCTGTCGGGCCCAAGGTACCGCCGGAGGTCAACAGCTTCGAGGCATTCAAGCAGTGGTGCCGTGCCGATCCCGCGGCTGCGCAGTGCGGCAATCCGGGCGCCGGCTCGCTGCCCCACTTCATGGCCACGCTGATGGCGCGCGAGGCCGGTGTGACGCTGGGGTACATCCCGTACCGCGGCGGCTCCGCGGCGATGCAGGCCGCGGCTGCGGGCGAAGTGGCGGCAGCGCTGTCGACCGAGGCCTCCGCCCGCCCTCTGCTGCAGGCCGGCAAGCTGCGCGTGCTGGCGACCACCTGGCCCGAGCGCTCGCCGTTCTTCCCCCAGGTGCCGACCTTCCGCGAACTGGGGCTGCCAGCGCTTGCGCGGCGCGAATGGTTCGGCGCGCTCATGCCCGCTCGCACGTCGACCACGACGGTGCAAACGGCGGTGGAGGCTCTGCACGTGGCACTGAGGGAGGGGGACCTGCGCGACGTCTGGGAGCGCTCCTACCTGGGCATCGATTCATCGACACCAGCGCAATTGAAAGCCGCCATCCGGCGCGAGTACGACTTCTGGGCCCCGATCGTGCGGGCGTCTGGGTTCACGCCCGAGGGCTGAAGAGCCGGCTGAATAGCGGCTGGCGATACGGCTCTGGCAGAACGAACGCAAAGCCGATGGCTGTATCCGCAATCCACAGAATGGCCCGTTCAGTCGAACCTTAGATTTTGTTGCACCACGACTTGCCGCCAACGTTGGTACTCGCTGGCGATTTGACGCCCAAAAGCCTCGGGTGTGCCCGGGCTAGGCTCCGTGCCCGCGCGCGCCAGCATGGCGCGCACTTCCGGCTCGTTCAGCACGGCCGTGATGTCCGCATTGAGCTTCGCGACAACGGGGGCTGCCATGCCTGCTGGCCCAACGATTCCCCACCACGAACTGACGTCCATGTCGTGCAGGCCCTGTTCGCGTAGCGTCGGCACCTGCGGCAGCGCTTTCACACGATGGGGGCCGGTGACAGCCAGGGCCCGCATGCGGCCGCTTTCAATGAATGGGAGCGGTCCGGATAGAGTTTCGAACATGCCCTGGATGTCCCCCGTCAGCAGCCCCTGATAGACTCCCGGAGCCACCCGATACGGCACGTGCACCATGAGAATGCCCTCGTTCTGCTTGAGCAGTTCGGTTGCCAAGTGATGCAGGGACCCCTGGCCCGGCGTTCCGTAGTTCAGCTTGCCGGGCTCGCGCCGTGCCCATGCGATGAATTCGTTCATGGTCGCAACGGGCGCATCGGCGCGCACCAGCCAGACATAGGGTCCGCGCGCGACCTCCACGACGGGGGCGAAGGCGGTGGCCGGGTCGTACGGGACGTGGGGAAGCACCGCTGGTGCGACCGCCAGGTTGGCGGCCACGCCGAACAGCAGCGTTTGGCCGTCCGGCCGAGCCCGCGCCACGGCTGCAGCCGCCATCGTGCCGCTGGCGCCGACCTGGTTGTCCACGACCACCGGCTGCGACCACCGTTGCTCGAGGTGCTTGGCGATCAGCCGCGCGGCGGTGTCCGGTGGGCCGCCGGGTGCGAAGCCGACCACGATCTTGACGGGGCCAGCCGGATACGCTGTCTGCGCTCCGGCGGATAAAGCGGCGAGAACCAAGCACAGGCCCAGCAAGCGATGCAGCACGGCATGCATGGTGACCTCCTTCAGTTTTTTGTGGTACCTGTACTCTACGAGAGCAGTAGCGGATTGTTCAAAACAAGCCTTCGAAGGATGCAACCCATGAGCCTCTGGGATCCCCGCGAGCATGACGACCTGCTCAATTACCAGTTCAAGCGGATCGTGACCCTGGGCGGCGCACCTGCGATTCGCCTGTGCGAAGGACGGTTCGGGGTGTCGCGCACCCAGTGGCGCCTGATTGCCGCGCTGGTGGAGGACGGCCCTCGTTCTCCTTCGGCGCTGGCTGAGCGTTCCCACCTGGAGTTCGCCAGGGCCTCCCGGCTGGTGACAGAGCTGATTCACAAAGGGCTGGTGCAACGCGAAGAGCAGGCGCAAGCCCAGCCTCGGGTCGTGTTGTCGGCCACACCACGAGCGCATCAGCTCTATGCCGAGTTGTTCCCTCAACTCGCACAGATCAACCGCCGCATCGTGCAGGCCTTGACCGAAGAGGAAGCGGCACTTCTGGAAGAGTTTCTGAGCAGGCTGACCGAGCGCGTGGAGAAAATCCATGCCGAGGGAGGCGGTGTCGAGGTGCGTGCGGACCGCTGGCGCGGGCGGCGGCGGCGAGGCGAGTTGTTTTGAAAGGTTTCTTAAGCCACACCCTTACGCGGGTGTGCAGCATGAAAAAGGCAGACGATCCGCTGGATAGCGGTTGTCGCCCTCCGACACGCACACCGAATCTCTTCTCTGAGCCGGACAGCAGGAGACGCACTCGCTGACACCGTCCAGAAGGGCAAGCCGGATCAGCATAGGCGCAGATATTCCATTTGCCCCATCCAGGGCGGGGTATCCATTCGGATATGGCCGTCCGACACTCTCCCTGCGGAACTGATCTCTCGCAGTTCACGGAAAGGCGACCCGCCACAACCATGTCTCCATGTGGCGGGTCGCCTTCTTTTTCGCCTAAGAACTCATTTCAAAATGAACTCTCTTCACGCTGAAGGGTGCGCCAGCAAATAAGGCAACAGGCCAGCTTGAGAAGAGCTTCGTGAATGTCTGCGCGACGCTCGAAGCGGGTGCGCAGACGACGGAATGCGTGCAACCAGGCATGAGTACGCTCGACGACCCAGCGGATCTTGCCGAGTCCACTACCGTGGGGCTGACCACGCCGGGCGATCGAAGTCGGGATGCCGGCAGCATGAAGCGGTCGACGATACTTGTCGTGGTCGTATGCGCGGTCTGCGTAGATCCGACCTGGCTTGCGCAAGGGACGGCCTCGACATCCCCGGATCGCAGGAATCGCTTCGATCAGAGGCAAAAGCTGGGTGATATCGTTACGGTTCGCGCCGGTCAGGATGACCGCAATCGGCGTGCCGTTGGCGTCGGTAGCGACGTGGTGCTTGGAACCGGGTCGCGCGCGGTCGGTGGGGTTCGGTCCTGTTTTTGGCCCGCCCCAACCGCCCGAACTGAAGAGGAGTCGATGATGACGCGCGAGAAATCGATGCGGTCCGCTGCACGCAACTTTGCCAGCAAGATCTCGTGCAGGCGATCCCATACCCCCGCGCTTTGCCAGTCGCGCAGCCGCCGCCAGCAACTGACCCCGGAGCCGCAGCCCATTTCGATGGGTAGTTCGTTCCAGCGAATGCCGCTTCTCAGCACAAACAGGATGCCGGTCAATGCGGCCCGGTCCGACACCGGCATACGACCCGGATACCGGAATCGCCGCGGCTTGGCTGGCGGCAGAAGCGGTTCGATCAATGCCCACAATTCGTCGTCGATGATCGGCTTGCCCATCCTCTCTATCCTGTTGTCACAACGGACGAGGTTAACAGCTTCGCCTTGCGGTTAACAGTACCCAGCTGGTCTTTTTGAAACAGGTTCT